>JAITFV010000137.1 GCA_031281115.1 Oscillospiraceae bacterium
AGGCAAGCCGCTCAAAATCCGAGTTCTTAGCTAACATGAGCCATGAAATCAGGACGCCGATGAACGGCATTATCGGCTTCTCCGAGCTTGCCGTTGACGAAGATGTTACAATGACGCAAAAGAACGAATATCTAAGAAAAATTAAAATCAGCGCAGAGGGACTGCTGCATATAATTAATGATATATTAGATATTTCAAAGATTGAAGCGGGCAGACTTGATATGGAAAGCATACCGTTCAGTCTGCACGAGGTTTTCAGGGTTTGTCAGACTATTATTGCGCCCGCGGCAGAAGAAAAAGGGATTTCTCTTTATTGTTATGCCGAACCGAGCGTGGGGAAGAAGCTGCTCGGTGACCCGACACGTCTGCGGCAGGTTCTGCTGAACCTGCTGTCAAATGCTGTTAAGTTCACGAATAGCGGCATGGTGAAACTGATGGCGGCGATTGAAGATACTGATGAGGATAGCCTGACTGTGCAGTTCACTGTAAAAGACAGCGGTATAGGAATGTCTGAGGAGCAAGCCGCGAAAATCTTTGCGCCGTTTGTGCAGGCAGACTCCTCGACAACGCGGCGTTTCGGCGGGACGGGCTTAGGGTTGTCAATCACCAAGAACATTATTGAAATCATGGGCGGTGAGCTTGTATTAGAAACCGCAATCGGCATCGGCAGTAAGTTCAGCTTCGGAATCAAATTCAAGACCGTGAATGTTTACTCTGAAACTCCTGTTACGGATATATTTATGAGTGAGAATGAAAAGCCGGTTTTCAAAGGCGAGATTTTAGTTTGCGAAGATAATACGATGAACCAGGAGGTTATTTCGGAACAGCTTGAGCGGGTCGGCATAAGCGTAGTTTTAGCGGTAAACGGCAAGGAGGGTGTCGGCTATGTTGCCGAGCGTATAAAAAACAATGAAAAACCTTTCGATTTAATTTTCATGGATATTCATATGCCTGTTATGGACGGGCTGGAAGCAGCGCGTGAGCTTGCGAGGTTAAATTGTACTACGCCGGTCGTTGCGCTGACCGCAAATATAATGGTTAATCACAAGGAAGCTTATATAGAACACGGTATGCCCGATTATATAGCGAAGCCGTTCACAACGAGCGAACTGTGGGCGTGTCTCCTGAAGTATTTGGACCCTGTTCGCAAGGAAGCGGAGCAAGCCGATGCAATCAGGGAAGCCGAGACGAAGCGGCGCAGGAAGCTGCTGCGGGATTTCGTAAGCAACCATAAAAACACCTGTTACGATATTGAAGCGGCGATGAATGAAGGGGACTTCAAAACCGCACACAGGCTGACACATACGTTAAAAGGGCTCGCAGCAATGATTGAAAAACAGCCGCTTAGGGAAGCCGCATTCGCCGTGGAACGCGGGCTTTCTGCGCGGGCGGGGTTCGAGGGTGACGGAGCGGATTGTACGCAGGAGCAGCTCGACACGCTGAGAGCGGAGTTAGTTTACGTAATAGATGAGTTGATTCCGTTGATTAATGCGGAGAACGGCGAATCCGGGCAGACCGTAAAAAGCAAAAAGCCCGAAGGCGGTAACACAGGAAAAACTGTCGATGTCGGCAAAGCTGCCGGCGTTTTTGAACAGTTGGAACCGCTGCTTAAATCAGGGAACTCAAAAGCTTTGAAGCTTATAGATGAATTGTATGAAATTGCGGGGACGGAAAGGCTAATCAAGCAAATCGAAGATTATGACTTCCTTCAGGCACATAAAACTCTCATTAAATTAAAAGAAATTATTTTTTAAAGGAGGCGCGCTATGAACAGCAAATCTTACAAAATACTTGTGGTTGACGATGAAAAGCACAACATCGATGTACTTAACGACATTTTAAGTCCCGTGTACGATGTTATGATTGCAAAGGACGGGGCGACCGCGGTAAAAATGGCGAAGGAGCTCATGCCAGACCTTATTCTGCTTGATGTGGTAATGCCGGAGGCATCGGGATTTAACGTAATCGCGACGCTGAAAAATTCCGACTTAACGAAACATATTCCCGTTATATTTGTAACGAGCTTAGACGATTATAAATACGAGGAAAAAGGTTTGGAACTCGGCGCGGTTGATTATATTACGAAGCCGTTCCGCAATGCGATTGTCATGGCGCGGGTAAAAACCCAACTGAAAATGGTGGATTACATCAGGACAATCGAGCGCATGGCAGACGCGCTTAAATCAGAGCTTGCCTACGTTGTTGAAGAACTCGTCAATATTAAGGAGCAGAACTTTAATTCCCAAAAAAAGGAAACAGCCGAGGAAAAAGTTAATCAAATCAGCACAGAAGAGGCGGCAGATATTCTGCAGAAGTTAGAACCTCTGCTTAAATCGGGCAGTTCAAAGGCGGTTCAGCTTGCCGACAGGCTTCGCGGGGTCGCCGGGACGGAAGCGATTATAGAGCTTATTGAGGATTATGATTTTATGAAGGCATTCAAAACACTTAATAAACTCAGACGAATCTACGGCGAAAGAGAAATGCTGTAATCATACTGAAATCCAATAAACTGGAGAAAGGACTTATTAAAAATGAGCGGAGAGAATTATAAAATTCTCGTCATTGACGATGAGAAGCATAACATAGATGTTCTTAACGAAATTCTGAGTCCGATGTACGAGGTTTTGATTTCAAAAGACGGGCTTCACGGCATAAAAATGGCGAAAGAAATCGTGCCGGATTTAATTCTGCTGGATATTATTATGCCGGACATGTCGGGCTTTGAAGTAATTCAAACATTGAAAGGTTCCGATGTAACGCGGCGTATTCCCGTTATTTTCATAACAGGATTAGACAGTTATAAGGATGAAGAAAAAGGTTTGCTGCTCGGCGCCGCAGATTATATTACAAAGCCGTTCCGCAATGCTATTGTAAAAGCGCGGGTGAAAACACAGCTTCAGGTTGTCGAGTACATAAGAGCGCTCGAACGCATCGGGATGGTAGACGCGCTCACAGACTTGCCGAACCGCCGCAGCTTTGACAAACAGCTTGAAAATGAGTGGGGCCGCGCAAAGCGCGAAAAAACGCCGATTAGTATTATGGTTATAGATATAGATAAATTCAAGGTTTTTAACGATACCTACGGACACGCGCAGGGCGATGTCGTCCTGCAATACGTAGCGAAATCTTTTAAAAACACTTTGAAGCGCCCCGCCGATTATGTAGCGCGATGGGGCGGCGAGGAATTCGTGATTATTCTCCCGCATACGGATTTGGAAGGAGCATTGACTATAAGCGAGCTTATCCGCACAGATGTCGAAAAATTAAAAATACCGTATAATGACAGCTTTTTATCTGTTACTGTCAGCATCGGGCTTAATTGTGAGGTGCCGCCGCGTTACAGTTATCCGGCAGAGTTCCTGTCTAAAGCAGATAAAGCGCTCTATGCGGCGAAGGAGGCAGGCAGAAATGTAGTTATGCCGTCAGCGGCGGCATTGTAGGGCAAACAACGTTTCGCCGTGAGTGTTTGTCTTTTTGGAGAAAAACGAGTTTGAAACAAAATATAGCTGATTAAATTGAAAACACTAAAGTGTTTTCTCGGCAAGCGGCGCTTGCCGCCGTGCCATCAGCACGGACAATTCAAGTCAAGCCGCCTTTGGCGGTTCGCGGCGTATACGCCGCGGGTTAAAAACGCTTTAGCGTTTTTAACTTAACTGGCTATACGACTGAAACTGGGAAATGGTGAAGAAAGGACTCAATGAAAACATGAATATAAGAAAAAAGATTTCAATACCCATGATTACGCTTGCGATAGGCGGGTGTTTAATAGTGCTGATTTCTTCTATTTTACTGTATATCAGCGAGCTGAATAATACTATGGAAGATAAGGTTTACGTAGCGTTAAATGTAGCGCAGCACGAACTGATAGACATAAAAGAGCAGGTTCGTTTCGCAGCAATCGGAATGTCAACCAACCGTGAACTTACAGAAGCATTTACAAATAATGACCGTGATGCGATTATAAATTTCGCTTATAACTTGAAAGCAATGATAGGTCTTGATTACTACACTTTTGTGGGTAGTGACAGCAATATCATTTTCTGCTCGAATGAACCGGAAACATACGGCGACTCAATGATGCATCTGCCGTATATAGAAGCGGCGTTCAGCGGAGAAACGCAGGAATTTGTCTTTTCCGGCGCTGCTGTGCGTTTCGGTCTGTCGGCGGCGGCTCCCGTATATGACGAGGACGGCGCGGTAGCAGGCGTTATATCCGTAGGGCGTATGCTTGACACGCCGGTAATTTCCGAAAAACTGAAAGAACTCACCGGCTGCGAAGTTACTATATTCTTCGGAGACGAACGTGTTTCAACAACGCTCAAGGATGAAAACGGAAAGAGCGTTTTAGGGACAACGGCAGAGCAGCACATAAGCGCTCAAGTACTCGAACGGGGTGGGTATTTTCTTGGCAAGGTTAATTTATTCGGCAAGATATTGCTTAGTAAATATGCGCCTTTATACGATGCCGATGATACTGTGGCAGGTATGCTGTTTGTCGGGTATTACACAGCGGCAGACATGAATAAAATTATTGTATTTATTTTGAACGGTATATTAATTACGCTGGCTGTATTTTTAGCATGTTTCATAATTGCGCGGCTTGTCTCCGGCATTTTTGAGCGGCAGGTGGAGGGTATGGTAAATGAAATCCGTGAATCCCGCGATGCCGCAGAAACCGCAAACAACGCCAAGTCCTCCTTTCTCGCCAATATGAGTCATGAAGTCAGAACACCGATGAACGCTATTCTCGGAATCACCGATATTTTAATGCAGAGCGAAAACATTCCTACGGAATTTGAAGAAGGGCTTGTAAAAATATACAGCTCATGCAATATGCTGCTTGGAATTATAAATGACATTTTAGATTTTTCTAAAATCGAAGCGGGAAAACTCAAGATTGCGACTGCAGAATATAACATAGCAAGTCTAATCAGCGACTCAGTTCAACTCAACATGATGAGAACCGAAAGCAAGCCGATTGAGTTTGAGCTTCAAGCAAGCGAGAATCTCCCTGCGAACCTGGTCGGCGACGAACTGCGGATTAAACAAATCTTGAACAACCTGCTCAGCAATGCTTTCAAATACACCGACACCGGAAGAATAACGCTCACGGTCAACTTTGAGCTGAGCGAGTATGATAATATTATTACGCTTTTAATCGGTGTGCGCGATACAGGTTCCGGCATGACGCCGGAACAGACAGAAACTCTCTTCGCTGAATATTCCCGCTTCGCTAAAGAAAACAGCCGAGTTGAAGGCACGGGTTTGGGACTTGCGATAACGCACCGTCTGTTAAACCTTATGGGCGGCGGAATTACCGTAGTGAGCGAACCGGGCAACGGTTCATTGTTCTCTGTAAGACTGCCGCAGAGAAAGGCGAACAACCGTATTCTCGGAAAAGATACAGCATCGAACCTTCGGCATTTCCGCTTCAGCCATCACATTCATAATAAATACGACCGCATGATTCGCAACCCGATGCCGTACGGAAACGTGCTTATTGTTGACGATGTGGAGAATAATCTTTATGTAGGCGTGGGACTTATGAAGCCTTATAAACTGCGAATCGACACCGTTATGAGCGGAAAGGAAGCGCTTGAGAAAATCAAGAAAAATACTTACGATGTGATTTTCATGGACCACATGATGCCGGGAATGAGCGGTATTGAAGCTGTGTCGCATATGCGCGCTGCAGGTTATAAGAGCGCTGTAATTGCGCTGACGGCGAACGCGGTTGCGGGAGCGGCAGAGATGTTCCTTAACAGCGGCTTCGATGATTTTATTTCAAAGCCTATTGACCTGCGGCAGTTAGACTTGATTCTGAATAAATACGTTCGTGACAAGCAGCCGCCCGAGGTCTTGGAGGCAGCTTCCGCAGAAAATATTAACGGTATAAACAATATAAAACACCTGGATACAGGAATCATAATTAACGGTGAAATTGCCGGTTTAGATGTTGGAAAAGGGCTGAAACGCTACAACGACGACATTAAAATATATTTGCAAGTTCTGCGCTCGTTCGCTTCGAGCGTACTCCCGATGCTTGAAGCTATTGAAATCGCTGATGTCAGTGAAGATAATCTCGCCGAATATAAAATAAAAGCTCACGGCATAAAAGGCGCGAGCTTCAATGTTTACGCCGAGAAAATCGGTAAAAAAGCCGAGGAACTCGAAAAAGCGGCGACAGCGGGAGACGTAAACTACATAAAAAGCAACAATGCGAAATTTATAAAAACCGCACGTAAATTAGTCAGCGACATTGAAGCAATGCTGGACTCTGCCGATGCCGGAGACACAAAACCCGAAAAAAATCAACCGGAAAACGGCGCGCTGTCACAGCTTCTGGCTGCCTGCTTGAATTACGATATTAACGGGGTTGACGCGGCGATGGAGGAAATCGAGAAATACCGTTATGAATCGGAAGCAGACAACGAGTTGAGTTTTTGGCTGCGTGAAAGTGTTAATATGATGAAGTTTAAGCAGATAGCCGAAAAGCTTGAAGAAAGAGGTGTGCAATAAAATGAATACGAAAAAAAACAGCATACTTATTGTCGATGATGTCCCGCTTAATCTTACAGTCCTGACGAATATTCTGAAATCCGAATATACAGTTTATCCGGTTGATAACGGAGTTACTGCCCTTGAAATTGCCGATAGGTTTATACCGGATTTAATTCTGCTTGATATACTTATGCCGAAGATGAGCGGGATTGAAGTTTTTCTCGAACTTAAAAAGTCGGACAAAACAGGCGCAATTCCTGTAATTTTCATTACAGGGCTTGACGACAGCACAAATGAAGAACAAGGCCTGGCGCTCGGCGCAGCGGATTATATAAGCAAGCCGTTTAACGATGAGGTTGTAAAACTGCGGGTAAGGCATCAAATAAGACTTGTCAATCTGCAGCACGACTTGCAGAACGCGGTAGAAGCCGCAGATTCCGCAAATCAGGCGAAGTCTGCCTTCCTTGCTAACATGAGCCATGAAATACGGACGCCCGTAAACGTAATTGTAGGGCTGACCGAGCTGCTTTTGGAGGAAGACGATGTTTCGGACTGCACGGAAATCCGAAAACATTTAGGGCAGATAAACACCGCCGCAGAGACATTAGTCGGGTTGATAAACGATGTACTGGATATATCAAAAATTGAATCGGGAGAATTTGAATTGTCGCCGGTAGAGTTCAGTCTGGCGAACCTGCTCGACGACGTAATTTCACTTAACCTTATTCACATTAAAGAAAAACCGGTAGAATTTAAGTTAGACGTTAAAGGTGATTTATTCAGCAAACTTTACGGCGATGATTTACGTATAAAACAAATCATCAGCAACCTGCTCAGCAACGCTTTTAAGTACACGCGTGAGGGTAATGTTACGCTTGCAGTCGGCTGCATACGGGAAGATGATAAAATCAAGCTTCAAGTTATGGTCAGCGACACCGGAATCGGTATTCGCAAAGAGGACATTGAAAAGTTATTTGACGATTACAAACAGGTGAACATCAAAGCGAACCGCAATATCGAAGGTACGGGGCTCGGGCTTGCGATTACCAAGAGCTTCGCGGAACTCATGGGCGGAGAAATTATCGTCGAAAGCGAATACGGCAAAGGTACTACTTTCTTTGTAAATTTGTGGCAGAATTTCGTCAGCGAGGAGCTGATTGCAGAGGAAATAATATCTGCGCTCCGCGAGTTCAGGCATGAAGTGAGCAAAGAAGAAACCGCCCCCGATTTTAAACTGGAGCGGGCTGATTTAAGTCACGCGAAGGTATTAGTAGTGGACGATTATCAATTAAATTTAGACGTTGCAAAATGGATGCTGGGTAAATATAAAATGCGCGTAGACTGCGTAACCAGCGGAGAAGATGCGATTTTCCTTGTCAAGAACGGGAAGCCGGTCTACAATGCGATTTTCATGGACCACATGATGCCGGGCATGGATGGTATTGAAGCGGTGGGTATTATCCGCTCTGTAGACACCGAGTATGCCGAAACAGTGCCGATTATCGCGCTCACAGCGAACGCTGTCGCCGGTAATGAACAAATGTTTTTGGAAAGCGGTTTTCAGGCGTTTCTGCCTAAGCCGATTAATCAATTAAAGTTAGATGAAGTTATTCGCACATGGATAATGAAAGAACTCACAGACCCGCTCTCGACCCTGCAATAGTCTCCGCAATTAATAAGGCAAACATAATTAACACAAGCGGGTTTTCCGCTGCAATCCGTACACGCTCTGCCGCGGGAATGTGCGGATTATAGTTTTCAGTTTTAAAATATTTTCTCACTAAGAAATAAATAAAGCAAAATACGCCGATGCCTATTATAATCCAGGGAAACGCAAGCGTGAGGAAAGTAGGTGCAAACCCTTCCAACTCTTCCAATTCCCCTGTATATCTGTAAAATTCCGCAAGGAGAATAACATAAACATTATTAATTATATGCAGGATTATCACGGGTTTCACAGAGTTTGTCTTTACGGCAACGATTCCGTAAATTATGCCGCTTGCAAACGTATAAAGGAACTGCGTGAGGTTGCCGTGAAAAAAGGCGAACAGCAGAGCGGTAATAATCACCGCCTGAAAGTCGCCGTATCTTCGCAGAGGGCGCAAAAGCCAGTGCCTGTAAATCAACTCCTCAAAAACCGGACCAATCAATCCGACCATAACAAGCATGATAATTAACTGACCGCCTGTTCGCGGCATAACATCCCCGAAAACATCTGCTAATCCGTCTCCGCCGAAAACCGGCTGTAAAACCCAGGCTAACAGATGCGAAATAAAACTCGCTATGTAACTAAGCGCGTAGCTCGCGAGAAACACAGGCAGAATCCAACTCATTTTAAACTCGTAGGGTTCTCCGGTTTTTTCAAAAGTGAGTTTTTTCCGGAACGCCAAACCGAAAATTATAAGCGCGGGTAAAAATATTATAAGATGACTGAGAAACCAATTTATGAAGTACAGAAAGTTCCACGCCGCATCGCTTATAGGCGTATACTCAACCGCCGCCGATTCTTCAACAGGGACAGTCGGAAGAGATGCAATGTAATGCTCAATACCGGTGTCAATTAAGAAAATCAAAACCTTCTGCGCGCCGGTGACTGCCATGACTGTAAAAGCAATCAGGTACAGCAGCTGCTTGAAGCTTTTGATTTCCTGCTGCTTCAATTCCAAGTTGACGCTGTTCTCAACAGCGTCAACATTTTCGGCAATAATTTCACTAAACTCGTTCAACTGCGACTCCTCCTGTACTGATACCGATTCCAATCAGCGCAACTCCTGTTTCTGAACAAACAAAGTTTGTTCAGAAACAGTATGATATAGTCCTTTAACTTAAAAAGCGTTTCGCTTTTTAA
>JAITFV010000296.1 GCA_031281115.1 Oscillospiraceae bacterium
TTTAAGTTAAAGGACTATAAGTGCAGGAGTGATAGTGTTAAATCACCTTCCCGTCAATCACGACTAACTTAGGCTCTTTCATAAAGTCGTAGAACTTCCCTTCAAACAGCACAAAATCCGCATCCTTACCGACTTCGATACTACCCACGCGCTCATCAATTTTGCAGATTTTTGCAGCGTTAATTGTGATTGCGCGTAAGGCTTCTTCTTCGGGGAGCCCGCCTTTAACAGCGAGTCCCGCCGTCAGCGGTAAGTATTGAATCGGCGTGACGGGGTGGTCGGTGCAGATTGCGACAGAAACACCTGCTGCGTGAAGTTTTGCCGCTGTGTCAATGCGCAGGTTTGCAAGTTCGGGTTTGCTGCGTTCGCAGATAATAGGGCCGATTATGCAGCGCGCGCCTTCTTCCTTTAATTCCCCGGCAATAATCCCCCCTTCGGTCGCGTGAACAATAACATAGCCTAAGTTAAATTCTTTCGCGAGCCGAATCGCCGTGAAAATATCATCGGCGCGGTGACAATGAATATGCGCGTTGATTTCTCTGCGAAGCAGCGGCAGGAGTGCTTCATTTTTAATATCATATTCAGGCAGGTCGGTTTCGCCTTTTGATTTTTTATGTTTTTCAATTTGTTCCATGTAACGTTTTGCTTTGTAAAGTTGCTCGCGGATTACAGCCGCGACAGCCATGCGCGTGGTGGGAGTTTCATCGCGGTCGTTATAGCAGGTTTTGGGATTTTCGCCGAGCGCGAATTTCAGGGCCATCGGCGACTTTACAATAAGTTTATCAATTCGCTGTGAGCCTGCTGTTTTTAAAGCCAACAGCTCACCTCCCATAGGATTTGCACTGCCGACGCCCGTAACAGCGCAGGTTACGCCCGCTTTTGCGGCTTCCGTAAAAGAAAAGTCGCGCGGGTTAATCATGTCAATCGCACGTAAATGCGGCATTGCCGGGTCTGTGATTTCGTTTGCATCCGTGCCTTCAAAGCCCAGCCCGTTCTCGAAAACTCCGAGATGGCTGTGCGCGTCAATGAATCCCGGACAAAGTGTTAAGCCTTTGGCGTCAATGTCGGTTTTTGAAACCACAGGGGGTACCCCCGGGGCGGCGGCTGTAATTTTACCGTTATAAAACTCAACGAAGCCGTTTTCAATATCCGCTGTTACCATTGTTTTAATTCTTGCATTATAAATGACCATTCATCTTCTCCTTTGATTGTATAATCTGCAACCTCACGGTAATGTTCAATTCGCGAGTTATAAAGCGCGAACAGTTCTTCTTTGGTTTTGCCGGCAGCATTGGGGCGTTTTTCCGCGCCATCACTTTTTATGCGCCCATAACAGGCATCAAAATCAGTATTTATAAATACCACGACCGCGTGTTTTTTCGCATAAGCAGCGGCTCCAGGGCTTTCATTGAGCGCCCCGCCGCCGAGAGAAATTATATCAGCTCTGACTTCCGAAAGCGCGGAAAGCTCAAGGCTTTTGAAATACATTTTGCCGTTTTTTCTGAAAATTTCCGCAATTTCAGCACCCTCGCGCTTTACAATGTAATCATCTAAATCAACAAAGCTGAGTCCGAAAGCATTTGCGGCTTTTCGTCCCAGATAAGACTTTCCGCAGCCCATGAAGCCGTATAAATAAATAGGTTTTTTCATGGAAAATTCTCCCTTATAAGTTAAAATTTAACATAAAAAAGCTGTTTTGTCAAGTTGACAATAACAGCAAATCATGTTAGAATTAAAATATTACTCCGCAACGAAACTCATGCGCCTCACGGCAAAGCCGCTCGGGAGTTTCGTTGCTCAAAACGTGCTTGTTTCTCGTCTGCCTACGGCAGACAACCGAAACAAATGCACAATATTAATCTTAAAAAGCGCAAGCGTTTTATTGCGGATTAATATATCTTTGGAGGTAAAAAAGTTTGAAACAAAATACGATTGAAACGGGGAAAACGTTGTTTTCATTCTTCGTTGGTGGGGAAAGGACTTAATAAAAATATGAAAAAAACTGTAAAAAAGACGGCTATGTTTATTCTTTTAGTCGCATTAATATCTGCATATCTGCCTGTTATTTCATCAGCTGTGTTAGTGGAGTGGGACGGGAAAGAACCTCTCGAAACAGGCACATCATACATAATAGATACAGATATATGGCTGTTTGAAAACTTTGTAATTCCCGAGGGTGTGAGTGTAACCATAGACGACGGAGGCAGATTGCTTCTTTCAAGGGAAATGACGCTGACAGTATACGGAACATTAGTTATCAGAAGCGGCGGCGCGCTTGAAATACAAATAGCAAACTTAGATATAAGAGGGCGCGGAATGATTCTCGTTTCCGGTAATGTTTTGCAATATACAGGCACTGCTGTTAATGTAATCGAGGGAATCCTCAACATTCGTGACGGTGGGGAGTACCTCGGTTCCGCCGATTTGTTTGTGTTTGCCTCCGGTGAGCTGCGCGCCGCAGGAACGTTGACACTGACGCCGAGCGCTGTCGCGATTGTAACCGGAGGCGTTGAAATCACCGAGAGCGGAAGCATAAACAATCATGGTTCATTTACTATTACTACAAGCGGCAGAATGGTGAACAGCGGGCAGTTTTCAATTGCCCGGGACGCCGCACTTACCAATGGCGGAATCTTTACAATTAACTGGGGTGCGCGGTTTTTCCGCGGAGGCACATTCGTAAACTCAATCGGCAGTGTTTTCATTGACAGAAACCGAGTTGATGAGTGGGGGTGGAGCATTCCTCCCGAAAAAATGACAGCGGCTCTGCTTGAGGGCGAAGAACGTGTGCAAATTCTCGGTATTGATGTTTCGCACTGGCAGTTTACAATCGACTGGGAGCGGGTTTCCCGCACCAACGTTGAATTCGCGATGATTCGAGCGGGACGCGGATATATCGACGCAGAACGCCCTATGATTGAAGATACGCGCTTCCGCGAAAATATAGAAGGCGCATTAGCGAACGGTATAGATGTCGGGGTTTATTTCTACAGCTATGCCCGGAGCGCCGAGGAAGCAAGGCGGGAAGCCGAATTCCTCATAAGCATAATCGAAGGTACGGAGCTTACATATCCGGTAGTTTTTGATATTGAAGACCCGATTCACTTGAGGATGAGCATGGGTTTAATCACCGAGATGATTGAAGCATTTTTTGAGGTGCTGATTGAAAACGGCTATTTCCCGATGCTGTATTCGTATAAAAATTTCTTGGAAGCAAAGGTTGACCCGCGGATTCTCGACACATACGCGGTTTGGCTGGCGCAGTGGGCAGCAGCGCCTACATATACGGGGTCTTTTCATATGTGGCAATATACCGATAAAGGCAGGGTTAGCGGCATAAACGGTGATGTAGACCTTAATCTTTCTTTAATAAATTTCCCGGAGGTGCTGAGAAAGCACAGGCTGAACCGGCTGAGCTGATGCGCTGTGGATTTATTCAATGTCTTTGTAATTTCTCGCCAAATAATCCGCTATCATAAAGTCGATATCAGTATTTATCGGACGTTGTAATAATAAAATGCAGTAACTATGCATATTTATACATTTTTCCTTGTTCTGATAAATAATTTTTAAATCTGCTTTACCACAATTTTTACCACAACCAGTAAAAGCCCTCTCTTGTCATTATAACATATCAAGAAATTTTTGCAACCTTATACAGTCCTTGAAACCTTGTAAATACAAAAATTCGCTTTCTATGTGTTCAAGCGACACATGACTGTAAATATCTGCCGTCAGCCGTATGCTGCTATGTCCCAACATATCCGAAACCACTTTCAAAGGTATACCCAATTCCAATGACCTCGTAGCGAAAACGTGACGTAAAGTGTGCGTTGTGAAGCGGGGAATACCTGTTCTATCTGCTAATTTACGCAGAAATCTTAATACATTAGTTGCGTCATGAGGTTTTCCCAATTCTGAACAAAATACCAAATCGTTATTTTCCCAAGCGTTCCCCGCGAGCTCCCGCGCTCTCGCTTGTTTTACTCGATGTGCGCGTAGTTTTAAAGCAATTTCAAGCAGTAGCGGAATAGTCCTACTACTGCTTTTCGTTTTTGGTGTATTATAAGTTATATGCGTTTTGCCGTCTTCACCATATACTCTTTGTACTGTCTGCCTTATTGTGATTGCGTTTTTGCTAAAGTCTACATCACACCACCGTAAACCCAACAATTCCCCGCACCGTAACCCTGTGAACATATCAAACAAGACCAAAAAACCCATGCTTTCACCCTCTAATGCCTTTATAACCGCTTTCTGTTCTTGTGTTGATAATATTCGCCGTTCTTTAGCTTTCTTGTTAGAGAATTTAACTGCTTGCGCGACATTGCGCGAAATAATGCCGTTAAGCATTGCTTGATTTAAAGCGTTATGCAAAGTAGTCTTCATATATTGAACCGTTCGCCTTGAAAGCCCCTCTTTGCTTTTTTCGTTGACAAGTAGTTGAACGTGGTCTACCGTAAGACTTCTCAACTTAATTTTCCCTAAAGCGGGAATTAGATGACACCGCACAAACATTTCGTAGACTTGAAATGTGCTTTGCTTTACGTTTCCCTTTTTATATTCATGCAACCACGTGTTAAGCCACTTACCCACCGTAACACCTTTATCATCTGCATACATACCGCTTTCAATTTCGCTTAGAATCTTCGTTCTTTTCCTTATAGCTTCCTCCTGTGTTTTACCGTAAATGCTTTTAGTCTTGTAATTAATCGTGTAGCGAGCTTCCCACAAACCATCAGAACGCTTCCTAATAGTCCCCTCGCCGTTCGCGCTCTTTTTTGCCATAACGCACCGCCTTTCCGTTATACGTGTTTGTTTTGCTGTAACCACCGCATTAAATCAGTTTTTTCTATCAAGACACGCTTACCGACTTTGACTTTTGGAAATTCTCTTGAATTAATCAAATTATACGCTCCCGCCCTTGAAATCCTCAATATTTCCGAAATGTCCTTTACCGTCAGCAAAAGCGACAATCTTTCAAAGTCTGTGTGTTTCCTCGATTTAGAAGTTGTTTTTGGCATTTTAAGCATAATAATCCTCCCTTTGTGATAATTAGATAATATTATATATTTATTATCCATTATTGATATAATAACACAGAAACGCGCCTTTGTCAATAGATTATAGAAAATAATTTAATTTTAATATTTATTATTGACATTCTGTGTTTTTTAATATATAATAGAGAAAATAAACAAGGCGGTGTATTTATGCTTGAAATATTCGTTGACAACGAAAACAAGACCATGACCCTTGATAATGTGCCATATGACATAGGTGTGTCCCTGCTGTCTTTTCTTGAATTAGACCCCGCAAAAAAGAACAACGAACACCCTTACAGAAAACTCTTTAAGACCGACAAAAAAACGCTCGCAGAAATACAAGCGCGATATAAAAATATGGTTGATGGCTGTTTATTCTTGAAGCATTACGAGAAAGAAGCAAAACAAGAAACCGCTCCGATACGTGGTGGTTTTTTTGCGAACATCGAAAGATATGCTGAACCTGTAAGACGTTTATACTACTCCGAATTAGATATGCTCCCCGAAATCTTAACTATAAGATATGAAGCAACGGAAAACCGTCTGCTTGAAGTTTTTCGTGTTACAAGTACCGCGACAGTGTGTCACGTCGAATTCATGAAAATGATACAGCACGGCTTAAATGTCCGTATGTGCCATAATTGCAACCACTTCTTTTTATCCAAAGGCGGCTACGACACAAAATACTGTGACCGCAAGCCACAAGACGAAACACGCACCTGTCAGCAAATAGGAGCAGTTAAGTCTTTTCAAGCGAAAGTCGCAGACAGTCCTATTTTAGCCGAGTACACAAAAATATACCGCCGCTTTCATGCGCGAAAACGCAACAAAAAAATAACACCCGAACAGTTTACAGCGTGGACTAAGCAAGCCGCAACTATTCGGGATAAAGCTATACAAGAAAATTTAAGCGTTGATAAATTTATAACCGAGATTGATAAAATCTTAATCTAAGTGCTTCAAAGCAGTACGAACTATATCAAGTACAGCTTTCTTAGTTTTTGGAGGTCTGCCGTCTATTAATTGCGAGAAGTCGTTTATAGTCTTTTGGTCTTGTGTGATATCCTCGCTCGAAAAGAGGTAAGACATAGGTATGTTCAGGACATTAACGACACCCGCAAGAGTAGTCAAGGACAATGACCTGTTCCCGCGTTCAATATGACCGATAAAAGCAGGGGTGACGTCAACAGCTTCCGCTAACTGCTCCTGCGTCATGTTTATGTTTGTCCGCGCCTGTTTAATAATATCACCGATACGCACGTTATCGACAGTGTATGTCCTGTTAGATTTTGATGTGTTCATGTTAAACAACCCCTTGTACACCATTATATACTACAAAGCGTTATTTGTTTAGTCCTTTAAAGTAGCCGTGTTATGTCTTAAAGT
>JAITFV010000308.1 GCA_031281115.1 Oscillospiraceae bacterium
AAGCACGGCGGTGCCAATATAAAAGTATCGCAGATGTTTGACGATATGAAAGAAAAAGTTAAAAACTGGGAAGACGACCATGAAATTGAGCAGTATCTCGCGAACCTGCTTGATAAAAAAGGTTTCGATAACTCCGGCTTGATTTACGGGATGGGGCATGCGGTATATTCGCTGTCAGACCCGCGCGCGCTTATTTTCAAGCAGTATGTTGAACAATTATCCAACGAAAAGGGTCTCGCGGAGGAATTCAAGCTTTATTCCCGCGTTGAACGGCTTGCTCCCGAGGTAATCGGCGCGAAGCGCAAAACCTTCAAAGGTGTCAGCGCAAACGTAGACTTTTACAGCGGCTTCGTTTATAAAATGCTCGAACTCCCCGAAGAATTGTTCACGCCTATATTTGCAATTTCGAGGATTCCCGGCTGGTGCGCACACAGAATGGAAGAGCTTACAGGCAGCGGAAAAATTATCAGACCTGCTTACAAAAACATCCGCAAGCACCGCGAGTATGTTGATTTTAATAACAGATAATGCGAACAGCACAAAAAGGACGCCAACCCGGGCGTCCTTAATTTTACAGCAAACCGCGGCGCAGACACCACTAAAAATCCGGCGTCTGCGGTAAAGCCGCAATCACAGCAATTATTTGCTGTATTACTCAAAATCATCCTCGGCAGATTCAGCCATGAAATAATCATCGCTGCCGTCTGCAATATCATCTTCTTCAGCCATAACCACTTGAGCGCGCCCCGCGACCTTGTCTTTCAGTTCACCTACGAAGTTCCCGGCAGATTCTTTCACGTCGCATACGGTTTGCTCGCCTTTTTTAACCATATCTTGTCTTCTTATATCATTAATGCCTTCAACTATTTTATCCGCACTTGTCTTAATCGCGCCGACGGCAAACATTGAAGCTTTATGCAGCTTTTCGCTGTAGGTTTCCTTTTCGCCCGCAACGACTACAACATCTTCATCTTCCTCATCTTTGCTGCCGAGTTTTTTGCTTAAATATAGTCCCAGCCCTACGAGCGCGGCTCCGCCGATTAAAATAGTAGTAAGTTTCATAAAAAATAACCTCCCATATTAAATTTTGTCACTCTAAGTATAGCAAATAATTATTTATTTGTCAATATAGTCCTTTAACTTTAAATTGAGATTCTTCTTTTTTCAAAATCTCATAAAAACTCCGAAAAATGTTAAAAATACTATTGAAAAAAACAAAGAAATGTGTTATTATATAGTATGACCGCGAAATCCCGAAAGGAAAACATATAAAGTGGATGATTTTACTACCCTTTTAAATGAAAATCTTGATATATTAAAAGAAATCGGCAGTATCGGAATGGGTCATGCCTCCACATCATTAGCGCAGATGCTCAATATGAAAGTTATGATGAGCACTCCGTCGGTCTACATAATGTCGCCCTCGGAGACCTCCGATTATCTTAAAAAGCGCAGCGAAACGTGCTGGGCGGTGAGGCTCGGGCTGCAAGGTGCTGCAAAAGGAAATATTTTGCAACTTCTCAGCAAAGAGTTCGCCATGAAAATCATAAATTACTTCTTCCAAAATAACATTGAGGATTTAGGCGACTTGGACGATATGAGTCTCTCGGTAATTCAGGAAGTCGGAAATATCACCTCGGGCGCATACTGTAATTCTCTTGCGTCCATGACAGGACAGCTTATCGACATCTCGCCGCCCACGCACAGCAAAAACATTGACGAGGATATCGGGCTTAACAAAAGAGATAACTGTCCTCTTGTAATTATTAACAACAGCTTTTTCATAGGCGGCGAGGAGGTCAACAGCGATTTCCTGTTCATTCCCGATGATGAGACAATTGTGATGATTCTGAGGGAGTTAAAGAGGTATTACGGTTTCACGAGTTAATACTAAAATCCATTTCTTAAACCGAACACAGGTTCTTGACAATCCCTTATGTTATTATTCTGAATTTCCCGATAACCGGGATTTCGACAGCCTTTCCGTTTGCCGCATTCACGATTCCGTAAACAACAGCGGCGAGCAGAGCAACACCGAATACGTTGCTGAAAATCGAAAACGGCGAGAAGTTAAAGTTCCGACCGGAATCCCAAAACCATCTCCACCCCCAGTTCCAGTAACCGAAAATATTTTGTATTATGCTGTTAATAAGCGAAAATATAAAGATTATCAGCCCTTGATTAGCATGAAATCTTCCGAATTTTGAGTTCGGGCAAATAATTAACGGTATGAAAAACAATGGATACGCGAGCAAGGAGGCAACCTTGTTCGTTTCGATGTCGCTCGGATTAAAAGCGCCGCTGTAATCATTTCCGGTGAACTCTGTGCGCTTGTCATTTTTATCGGAGTTTTCCGGATTACTGTCACAGCGCACGCCGCATTTGCCGCAGAAGCAGTTATCATCGGGGTTTTGCGCCCCGCATTTACCACAATACATATCCTCACTAAGTCCTTTCTTCGCTTGCGTTATTATCTTCTTTATCTATATTGTAACACATCGTACTATATAATGCAAGGTACTATGTCTACAAATATATTGAGATGATTTTTTATTTGTTTGTATAAAATTACCAAAAACAGTAAGGACGCGATATATCGCGTCCACTGAAATAAAGATTCCGCGGCTTGCGAGCCGCGGGCGCTGTTGCAGCAGCGCCACCCTTGAAATCCAATAAACCAGTTTATTGGATTTTAGTATTACATTGCAATTCTTATTGCGTCGGGACCGGGGTATTTGCGTTTTTCTATATCCGCGCCGATTGCGCGGAGTTTCACCGCCATGTTCTCATAACCGCGTTCAATGTGGAAAATATCCTCAATTTCGGTAAGTCCTTTGGCGCAGAGCCCCGCGATAATCAAAGACGCACCCGCTCTCAAATCAGCGGCTTTTACCGGCGCGCCGGTAAGTTTTTCAACGCCTTCAATTACAGCAACCTTGCCATCTACGGAAATATCAGCACCCATACGTCGAAGCTCGTCAACGTATCTGAACCTGTCTTCATAAATACTCTCGGTGATTATACTTGTACCGTTCGAGAGCGTCAGCAGTGCCGCGAACTGCGGCTGCATATCGGTAGGGAATCCGGGATGAGGCATGGTTTTGAGGTTCATGCGCTCGTAAGGATGCCTGCCGCCCAATACACGCAGACTGTCGTCATGTTCTTCGATTATAACGCCCATCTTCTCAAGCTTCGATGAAATCGGCTCAAGATGCTTCGGGATTATATTTTTAATTACAACATCGCCGCCGGTAGCAGCAGCCGCAACCATGTAAGTCCCGGCTTCAATCTGGTCGGGAATAATAGTATAATCCGTGCCTTTAAGGCTTTTTACGCCGCGGATTTTTATAACGTCGGTACCCGCGCCCATGATATCCGCACCCATAGAGTTCAAGAAGTTCGCTAAATCCACTATATGCGGCTCTTTAGCGGCATTTTCAAGAATAGTGAGTCCGTCTACTTTAACCGCGGCGAGCATAGCGTTAATAGTCGCACCGACCGTGATTTTATCGAAGTAAATCTGTGTGCCGATGAGTTTATCGGCTTTAATTTCAACAATACCGCTCTCAATTGAATAATTCGCGCCGAGCGCCTTAAAGCATTTTACGTGCTGGTCAATCGGGCGGTCGCCGAGCGCGCAGCCGCCGGGCATTGAAACCTTAGCGTGATTAAACTTGGTAAGGAGAGCACCCATGAAATAATAGGAAGCACGAATCGAGCGCGCCATTTCATAAGGCACAACGGTATCCCTGATATGTTTGGCATCAATGCGGATGGTGCTTTTATCAAGCAACTTCACATCTGCGCCCATTTCGGAAAGGATTTTAAGGCAAACCGAAACATCGTTTATCATAGGTACATTTTCAAGAACGCAAGGAGCGTCTGCAAGGATTGCAGCAGGAATAATGGCGACAGCGGCATTTTTGGCACCGCTGATATAAACATCGCCTTTTAATCTGTTTCCCCCGTTTATAATAAACTTTTCCAATTTATCTATCCTCTTTTTTCATTTCGTTTTTTACTCTTTTTAACACAGGATAAATTTTCCTCTATATATTAGTACAGTATACCATAAAAAAAATCCCTTGTCAACTATATTATTATCGTATTTATTTACAAATTTTATACATCAGATTACAGGTTTCGTTGTAAGCTCAAGCCCGCAAGGCTTCTTTTTCTCAAAAGCCAGCGCATATACATCAGAGCTGCGTATTTCGAGCATTGCCTGCCTCTTGCAATCATCACTTTTCTTCATTAAAGAGGCAAGTGAAGCGTCAACAGGCAACCCTGAATCAGCTTTTGCGAGGATTTCTCTGCCTTTTTCATTCATTCCGAGGATTCTGATGTACTGCGGTTTCATTTTTGCGTCGTTTTTTGTAATGCCGAGCAGACAGCAAAGCACGATTCTGCGTAAACGTGCAAGCGTGTAACGCTTGGTTTTAATCAGTATCATAAGCTCCGGAAGGCTTCGCGCTACCCTTGCCGCCCTTGCAATCCGGTTTTCAAGCCCGTGCATGACGTTCGGGACTTTGCTTATTTCAAGAGCAGGCATGGTACGCAGCTTGTACAGTATTGCGGTTTCAAGTCGGGAAATGCAGGCAAATTCGGCAGGAAACCCGCAAGGCGTGAATTTATCGACATCTTCGCCGCTTGCAATCATCCTGCGTAGCAGAGAAGCGGAAGCGGTCGGTATATTTTGCTCCCGCTCTTCTTCAGGTATTAAACCTTGAAAGTATGTATGAATCTTTTTGGGGGGTTCGTCGGTTTCATCAGAATCGTGTGCTGCGCCGAAGCGTGTGACTGTAACAGGTTTAATGCCCGAACCCGTGTCGGCGAGCGATTTAATGTATTCTATAGCAAGCGTGTTATTCGGGGAAGCAAGCGTCTTCGGAATCACGTCTTCATAATATTTTTCAATCGCTTTTGTGAGGGCGGCGGGATAAGTTAAACCGCGCCGCATCATGCTCAAGAACTCGTCAGACTCTTCAATAAAAACCACAGCTCCCGCTGTTTCTTTCAACAAATCAATATCGCCGCATTCGCTCCCGAAACTAAGCAAATCTATGCAGTTAAGGCTGTTCAGAATATGCACAGCTCCCGCCGCGAACTGCTGCGCGCTGCCGAGCGAATGGCAGACAGGCAGCTCTAAAACTAAATCTATGCCGTTCTCAAGCGCCATTTTGGTGCGGGTAAATTTATCGAAAACAGCAACATCGCCGCGCTGCGTGAAGTTTCCGCTCATGACGGCGGCAATGTGCGTCGCACCGAATTCGCTTTTCGTGCGCTCTATGTGGTATTTATGACCGTTGTGAAACGGGTTGTACTCGCAGATAATCGCGGCAGTTTTCATGTTTGATGTTCCTTTTCAAATATAACAGTATGTTTTCTCGTATTAAAATCAATAAATCTCAGGTATTCCTGTTTTCGCGAGCAAGAAATAAAAGTATCAAGGCAAATATCCTTATCAAATTCAATGTGCAAATCATTAGTGTCGGTAAATTTAACATTTTTAATTTTCAGCGGTAAATAATCATTAATAAATTCTAATTGCCGGACATCAAAAATACTGCCTTTTTCTTTTTCTCTGCCTAAAATATCATAATCCCAATCCCAATCATCATCATTCTCTAAGTTTTCATCAAAAGGGGTAGTAATATCATGTGTTGCTAATAAAATATCACCGTTTTTTGTGAAACGCCACATACTACTGATATGCATAGCATATTCCGAGCCTTCATAAGTCCCGCCTTTGATTTTTTCAATAGTAATAATGTCGCCGATTGACAGCATCAGCGTACAAGCCGCCCTGCTTAAACCGATTAATTCTTTGTTTAATAATTTTTCTTCAATCATTTATAATACCTGCCATTATATATAGTCCTTTAACTTAAAAAGCGTTTCGCTTTTTAAGTTAAAGGGGCTTGCGCTGTTGCGACAGCGCCCGCTGCGCTCACGCAGCGGAAACCCGTTTAAATTGAAACTGTGGA
>JAITFV010000036.1 GCA_031281115.1 Oscillospiraceae bacterium
AATGCATTAAAAATACCATAAAGGTGTTTTTGTTTATCATTATCTGGCCAATAGTTAAAAGCTCTCTCTACGCTTAAAAAAGGCAATGCCCTAATTCCGCACAGCCAAGCAAACTGGCAGCATTGTTCTTTATTTAATTTCTCCAGCCGCTTCTCTATTTCTTCATTAAAACTCATATGGTCATCCCCTTGCTATAATAAGCCTCAGTATTGTTGATAGGGTCATCTTCTATGACTAATTATTCCACATATCATGACTGATTTCAATACTGATCATTTAATTATTGTCTGTTATCCTTAATGCGTCTCGCGGTGATTTCATAAACTTCCTCGTCGGCTCGGGCGGCAATTACTACAATTTTCATGATTTCTTCTATTCGGACTAACTCATAAACAACCCGAATGCCCAGCTTTAGGAGCTTGATTTTACAAAATCCCGTTAAGTTGTTGCCATGTTTATTTCCTAACGGGTTTCCAAATCCACCTTCATTTTTTGGCAGAGTATTTTTTGAAACTTTTAGTATTGCCGCGTCCACTTGCCGTTTGACGGAAGCATCAAGTTCCTCTAAATCCTTTGCGGCTTCGTCAATAAATTCAATACGATAGCTCAATCAATCTCCACCTCTGTTCCCTCCAATTCTTCTTTGGTAAACCCGTGACTTTTGATAACGTCATCAAAGGAATAGGTTCTACCATTTCCACGCTTTACACGTTCTTCCGCTAATGCAAGCAAATACTGATCTTCCAGCATTTCCAACATTTCTTGATATCTTTCAGGCGTCAACAACACGCACGCCGGAACGTTGTTTTTCACAACAATTTTGCATCCGCTTTCTTTTACCTCATCAAATATTTTATTAGCTTCACCTTTGTTAAAGCGGGATATGGGCACCAGCGCATCAAGCATGCTGCTGACCGATAAACTGTTAATCATTTAAAACACCTCATGCTTCGAAATTAATAAGATTTCTATTTGTCTTATAACCTATATAATATGCGATTAGAGAAAATATATCAACAAATATATTGATATATTTTCGTAAAATCTTGTTTTTACCAAAACAAAACCACAAGGTGTCTGGCGTTTAGCAACATTTTGAGTTTTTGTTTGTCCTTTTTCGGCAAATAGAAGACTTCGGGCGAATTTCTTATTTACCGTTGTAGTGACCTTTGCATTGGGCTACTTCAATATTTGCATTTTCAAGGACTCGATAAACTAAGCGGTTTTTGTCATCAATCCGCCTGCTCCACCAACCAGTTAGATTCTCCCCTAATGGTTCCGGCTTTCCTAAACCTTCATTTGCGTTACGTGAGATGTCCGTTAACAATTGATTAATCTTATGAAGCGTCCTTTTGTCCTCTCTTTGCCAATATAAATAGTCATCCCACCCCTCAGGCAAGAATACCATATTACTCATTGGCCATTTCCTCTAGCTCAGCCATTGTCTTTATAATTGGCTTACTCTTTCCAGTTTCATAATCGTTAATAGACTTCCGCAACCACGCCTGGTTTTCTGCAGAATAAAAGAGGTCAGATACACGCAATTCAAACGGGATCCCGCCATACCGAACAACCTGCTTATAAAAAACAGTCGTTGCCGCTGACATGGATAAACCGAGTTCTGTGAATATTTCCTCTGCTTCCCTCTTTAGCGTATCATCGACACGGATATTTACATTTGCCATTTCAAGACACTCCTTTCCTAATTCTGATTATACATAAAAAGCCGCAATTATCAATACATTTCTTTACATTTGCGGCAGAATGTTCTTTGTTTTGGTTATAACAATATCACATGGCAGCTTACAACCGCAATCAAAGATTGGGGAAGAAACCAGAAGTGGCTAGGGGTTAAGAGTCAAGAATACCTAGCAAAAATCCTATTTTTTATGTTTGATTATTTAAGGATGCCTGGTCAAACTCATTTTCATACTAAACCCGAATTGAAAAGATGGTGGGGTTTGCGAAAAAACCGTAAATATATGGGTTGACAAAGAAATTCTTGCCGCTATAATAATATCACATATTAAATTAGCCGACAGGATGCGATAGATTTGTTTTATGCACGCCATGCGGACGAAACAATCCGCAAGCTTTCTGGGATGTTTGGCGCGGTGCTCGTAACTGGAGCGCGCCAGGTTGGAAAGACCACGCTTCTTCAAGAAGTCACGGGAGATATGGGCTATGTCACGCTGGATGATATGATTCAGCTCGTGAGCGCCGTCGAGCAGAGCGGGACGTTCTTCAAAGACAACCCGCCGCCTGTCTTTGTGGACGAAGTGCAGCGTGCCCCGAACTTGTTCCCGCAGATTAAAATCATTTTGGACAAAGAGAAAAAGAAAGGGCAGTTTTATCTATCTGGCTCCCAACAGTTTGAAATGATGAAAAATGTCAGCGAATCGCTGGCGGGGAGGCTTGGAATCCTCAACCTGCCGGGTATTTCCCTGCGGGAACGATATGGCGTTTCATTCCGCGAACCGTTTCTCCCGACAGACGAATACTTTAACGGCCGCAAAAAAGAGAAAGCGGACATACCCTATGGCGACGTTTGGAATATCATTCACCGAGGCAGTTACCCGGAATTATGTGCCAACCCTGATTATGACTGGAAGATGTTCTTTGCGGCATATGTCAGGACATATATTGAACGTGACGTCCGCGATTTGGCTCAGGTGGGCGATGAGATCAAGTTTATGCAGTTTATGACCGTGGCGGCAAGCTGTACGGGGCAACTGCTCAATCTTGCTTCTTTGGCGCGGGATGTTGGCATAAGCCAACCTACGGCGGAGAGGTGGCTGTCCATCCTAGTCGCTTCCAATTTGGTTGTCCTGCTGGCTCCATACCACAACAACATAACCAAGCGGACAGTCAAAACACCGAAACTGTACTTTCTAGACACAGCGCTTGCGGCATACCTCACCCGGTGGAACACGCCGGAGGTCATGAAACCCGGCGCAATGGCGGGAGCTTTCTTTGAAACTTTCGTCATCGGCGAGATCATCAAGAGTTACGCAAACAGGGGAATACTTGATGTACCGATCTATTTTTACCGCGACCGGGATGGAAACGAAATAGATTTGCTGATAGAGGACGGCGGTATGTTGTACCCAATAGAAATTAAGAAACACGCCGACCCGGATAAGTCCGATGTCATGAATTTCAGGTTGCTCGATAGAATCCCGAATATCAGGAGAGGACAGGGCGACGTAATTTGCCTATACGACAATCTCACAACGCTGCAAGGGAACGACAGAGCTATTCCGGTTTCGCTGTTATAATCCACATAAAATGTGAGTTTTTGCAGATTATGGCCTTAAGCATAAGGTATCTGGCGTTCAGCAACATTCTGTGTTCTTTCAAGAGGGGCAGCAACAGCAGGTTGTATAATATTATCTTGGACTTTAATTCCAATAGTATTATTGCTATAATAGCTGTAGGAAATCAAGTACGAGGAGGTGTAGCCGATGACAAACTCACAAAAATGGGACTATTCAATTGGGTTGATTCAAATTGATGGTCTGACGCCCAGCGATGAGTTCCTT
>JAITFV010000003.1 GCA_031281115.1 Oscillospiraceae bacterium
ACTTTTGGTTGGCGGCGGTGTTCTGCTTATCGGCAGTATAATTTCAATAATAATCTTCCGTAAAAAAAGGAAAGTAAGAGATGAGGACGATGATATAGATTATTTCCTTTCGCAGATGAATACAGGCAGCGGCAGCCCGCAAGCTGAAAAAGAGGAAGTCACACAATGAGAACACTTGATATTATAAGAACCTGCTTCCGTAATCTTACTAAGCGGAAAATAAGTACGCTTCTCACTGTTTCCGGTGTTTTAATCGGTACAAGTGCGGTTATTGTCATGCTTTCGCTCAGGGTCGGCATGAACATACAGATTACGAATATGCTGTCGGAGTGGGCAGATTTAACGCTGATTGAGATAAATACATGGTGGTGGCACGGGGATGACAGCGATATTGTCCCTCCCGATTTGACAGATGAAATAGTAAGGTCGTTCAAGGATATAAGATATGTTCAATCCGCGACGCCGTTTTACGCAAACATCTGGAGCGGAGAGCAGCTTGCCGTATATACCGCCGACGGCTGGGTTCTTCAATGGTCACAATTTGTCGGTGTATATATGGATGAACTTGAAAACTTCGGCTACAGGCTGCAGGAAGGACGTTTTAAGCAGCCGGGAGACCCTCCCGCAACCGTGCTGTTCGGCCCGTACACAGGCAGCAATGTTTATAATTTCCTTGATGACGAATATGCCTGGGCAGAACGGGACTGGAATACGTGGGAGTATATATCAATGCCTATTGAGGATTTTATGAGTGAAGAATTATTTATAATTCCGCTGTCGAGGGTACTCAATGAATGGGGATGGTACGAAACCGATTATTCGGTTATAGGCTCTGTAACCGCACCTAATATGGATTTCAACACGGAGCTGAGCTTGGTCGGAATTATTGAACCTACAGCAAATGACTGGACGGCGCAGGAAGGAATCTTTATTGATATTAATTTTTTAGTAAGCATGATAGAAGCGTTCAACGAAGTCAATTCAGATTTTCAAATGCCGGAATTCAGCGGAACTTACGACAACGTGCGCGTGAGAGTTGACGATATGAATAATGTCGCCGCTGTCGAAGAAGAAATCAAGGCTATGGGCTACAACACATGGTCATGGAATCAGGCGCGTGAACAAATGATGCAGCAAATCGGCACAATTCAAATGCTGCTCGCGGCTGTGGCGGCTGTTTCGTTGCTCGTTGCGACAATGAATATAACCAACACAATGATAATGGCGATTATCGAACGGACAAAAGAAATCGGGATTATGAAAGTTTTAGGCTGCGATATAGGCAAGATTCGTTTAATGTTCCTCGGTGAGGCGGCATTAATCGGGTTTCTCGGCGGTGCTGCAGGGGTAATTTTCAGCTACGGGCTGTCGTTTATCATCAATACTTTCTTCGGACAGGCATTGATGGGTATGTTTATGTATAGCGACGGCGAAGAAAAAATCAATATTTCAATTATTCCTCCGTATTTAGTGCTGCTGGGGCTTGGAGGCGCAACGCTCATCGGTATGCTGGCGGGCTTATATCCCGCGCAGAGAAGTATAAAAATCAGCGCGTTGTCGGCTATTGCACATGAATAATCAAATGAATACAGAGTTAAAATCATACACCCACCCGCCTGTAAAAGGCGAATCTCATAAAAAAATGCTGCCCTCTAAAACTGCATTAGTCTTGGAGGGCGGCGGTACGCGCGGTTTTTACAGCGCGGGAGTTTTTGAAGCTTTCATGGATGAGGGAATTATGTTTCCTTACATCGCGGGAGTATCGGCGGGCGCGGCGAACGCGCTTACATATGTTGCCGGACAGCGCGGCCGAAATCGGCTGATTGTTGAAAAATATGTCGGCAATAAGAAATATGTCAGCCGCCGCAATTTACTCAGATACGGCTCGCTTTTTGGTTATGACTTTATTTTTAAAACGATACCCGATTCGCATATTTTCTGGGATAGAGAGGTTTTTGAAAATACGGACATCCGCTTTTTAACAGGTGCAATCGACTGCAATACAGGCAGAACAGTTTGGTTTGAGAAGCAGGATATTACAGCGGGATTCCCCGCTACTATAGCGTCCTGCTCGGTTCCTTTGGCTGCTAAAATCGTGAAATATGGCGGTTATGAGCTTTTGGACGGCGGCGTTAGCTCACCGATTCCGATTGAAAAATCAATTGAGGACGGCAACGAGTTCCATGTCGTCGTACTGACCCGGAATCAAGGATATAAAAAAGAAGCGTTCCGCCATAAGAATATATTAAAATTATTCTACAGAAAATACCCGAATCTGATTAATGCGATTCTGAACAGGCATGAAGTGTATAACAGGCAGCTTGCGCTTTGTGAACAACTTGAACGTGAAGGAAAAGCACTGATTATCCGCCCGCAGATTCCGCTTGCTGTCGAAAGAGCGGGAACAAACACAAAGAAGCTGCTGGCTCTGTACGACGAGGGGCATGAGGAAGCGCGGAATCTCATCCGGAAAATTCTTTCACGGTCAGGACAATCTTTTTAAACTCGCCGTGCAGTAAACAGAGGGAGATTTCATCGAGTACGTCGGTTATTTCGCGTGTCCATGCTTGTTTTCTTAATTCTGCGAGTATTTCTTTAACGGCTCTTTTGTTATAAGCTTCACATGCTCTTCCGATTTCATCAAACTTCTCACGTAAAAAAATTAAAGCTTCACCGGAAACTTCAATAGCGTAATTCTCTTCTTTTTTATACTTCTCTGTTATTTCTTTTAACGCGCTGATGAAGCCCGGGGTTTCAGCAGTAATAAAATTAATATCGTCGCTCTTCCCTGCTTTTTCTAATTTGAATGCAGCACTCGAAAGCTCCGCTTCCCCTATGTTAGCGAGAGCGCTTTTCATACCGTGAACAGTTGTAGTGAATAATCCTGTGTTTGCGATGCCGCTGTTCATCACGCTTTCCAATACAAGGAGAGCTTTTTTTATATCCTGCGTTATTGCTAAAATCATTTCTTCGTTCATTTAACAATTCCCCGTATAAACATAATTCAAGTATTTCCTTGCAATCTTTGCAAACTCGTAAATCTCCGCAACATCAGAAGCCGGAACGTTAGTATACTTATAATTCGGAAAGAACCGCGAAATATGATACGGTATATTTTTATTAACCGAAGCGAGCCATTTTGCAATTGCCGTGATTTCTTCCTCTGTGTCGTTTTCACCCGGAATCACAAGTGTTGTTACTTCGATGTGACAGGCTTCGTTTGCAATTTTAATTGTGTTCTTCACAGTTTCAAAATCGCCGCCGTGCTTCTTGTAAAAACTTTCTGAAAAAGCCTTTAAGTCGATATTCATTGCATCAATATACAGCAATAATTTACGCAGCGGCTGCTCGTTAATCAAGCCGTTTGTAACGAGTACAACCTTTAAACCCGCTTTTTGCAAAAGCGGCGCGCAATCCGTGAGATACTCGCAGGAAACAAGCGGCTCGTTGTAAGTGAAAGCTACGCCTATATTATCAGGGACAGAAAGCGCGATTTCAACTAACGCCTGCGGCGGGATATAATCGCCGGTCTTAGGAGTGCACTGCGAAATCCCGCTGTTCTGGCAAAAAGAGCAGGACATATTGCAACCGTAACTGCCGACTGATAAAATCGAGCTTCCCGGATGAAATCTGTAAAGCGGCTTCTTTTCAATCGGGTCAACCGCAATCGAGGAAATAAGCCCGTAATTCGCGCAGATTATTTCATTATTCACGCAAATGCGCGTTTTGCACAAGCCTGCCTGCCCCTCGTTTAATTCACAGAAATGAGGACAGATATTACATTTCATATATGTCTGATTACCTCAAACCGTTCGAGCGAATACGGCTCGTTTTTGTTTATACCTGCCTTTTGAAGGGCAATCGAAACCTGTTTTTCTATTGTATCAACGCCGTCTAAATTAGGCAGGAGTAATCCGCGTTTATGCCCGCAAGTTACAATTACGCCGTATTTAACAACATCAAGTTCATCAGCGCTTTCAATCGCTTCAGGCGCACCTAAAACATCAACGCTGTAGGTTATGCTGTCAAGTTCATGCGCACGTACCGGCGGGAAGCGCGGGTCCTCGGCAGCCGCGCTTACAGAGTTCCGCAGAATTTCCTGTGCGATATTTTCCGTGACGGGCGAAATTGTACCGATACAACCGCGTAAGTTTCCGTCTATTTTAAGCGAAACAAAAACACCTGCTCTTTTTGTCAGCATTTCTTCAGACAAACTGTTTTGACCTTTGAAAAGTTCAAGCGGAAATTGCTTCCCGTCCGTCACGAATGATTCAACATTCGCCCGCGCCAAGCGAACATATATGCTTTCGTTTTCCCGCCGCGTTTCGATTTCCTTCAGTCTTGCTTCCGCGAGTAACGGAAGCAGACTTTCAGTTTCGCCGTCTGCTTCAAAGGCGGCTGTCAGATAACCTACGCCGAAAGGTGCTTCGTAGCACAGCAAACGGCTTTTAACGTTCATACCGTCAAGCGCACCTGCTAAAATTACAAGACTCATATAGCCGCATTCAGCGGCTTTTTCGCGCAATTCATTGCTGACGGAGCAAAGTTTAATGAAGTCTGTATTTTTAACACACTTCTGCATAAATTCATCAAACTCCGAGCCTTCCGGTACAAGTCCGTAAGGCCCGTCGGCTTTAAGTTTATGCGACATATCGCCACTCGCGATAACTGCGATTTTACGGTTTAATTCCGCGGCGGCTTTTGTTATAATCATGCCGAGGAAATAATGGTCAATTACAGACAATCCGGAAAGTGAAACCCGCACGATTTTACGCTTTGTTCCGAGAAACGCAAGCGGAACCATAACGCCGTGGTCGAGAGCGGGTTTTTTCTCGCCGAGGGTTCCGGCGGGAAACTCTTCAAACTCTGCAATTTTTGCGACTTCGGCAACAAGCTCATCGTCGTAATCTACGTTAAATTTAATATGCCCCGCGCCGAAATTAGCGAAATCGCCGCTCGCCGACTTACCCGGCGCGATATGAATATAATCATCGTACATAATGCTGTGCGGCGATATTATAATAAGTGTATCGGGGTTATCGCGCTCAATTTCTGACGCGATTTCACCCAACGCACTGCGTGATTCAAGGGCATCGGAATTACCGATGCCCTCAACCAAAAGCGGCGGGTGCGGAACAAGATAAGCTTTTAACATAATTTATCCTCTCGGTTCAATCGCGGGTAAAGGCATAATCGCAATATATTCATCATCTAATTCACCTATGGGTGGTATAATTTCAACATAATTGTCCGGTTCCGGTATTAGTACCTGCAAATCTTCGTCCCAAACTTCATAATCTCGGTCCAAAACAGGTTCTTCCCATAATGCCCACTGCGCTTGCATTTCCGCATACCACGCTTCATAATCGAAGAAGCGCAGTTCCTGAATTTCTTGAACGTTATTTAAGTTCATCGAAACAATTCTGTCCTCTGCGGTAATATACAGGTAATCACCGATATAAAGCCCGCGCTGATAACCGCTCCCGTACCACCAGTCGCTGCCGTCTCCGGTATAGTACAAGATTTCGTTAAGCAGTGTGAATCCGTTATCTGCGTCATATGAGAACACCGCGTATAAAGACTCGTTGTGCCATTCATTCATGCTGCTTCTGTTATAATTATACGGGAAAGCAATAATGTTTTTATCAGGGCAAATAAGGATTGATTTATGGTCCCATTCGGCAGGGCTTGAAATCCATGACCAAGACCAATCATCAGACTGCCAAGATTGATTGTTGTTGTTTAAAAAGCTCTCTCTCGTAATTACATAAACATGGCGCTCAAACAAGTTCTCGTTGTCCGAGGTGTCGAACATTGATAATTTGAGTCCTGTTCTCATACCGTCTTCCTCGTCGGCATCCACGCCGACTCCAAGCAACAGCCCGTCAGCCCAGCGGTGCATATAACGCGAGAAGCCGGGGATTTTTAATTCATCAAGCTGAACTATATTATGCGGGTCGCTGAGGTCAAATGAGAACAGTGGGTCAACTATGAAAAAAGTCACGATGTAACCGATGTCGCCCTCAAAACGGACGGACTGCACATTCTCACCGAAGCCGATTTCATGAACCTCATCAAGTATATTGAGACCTGCATCCATTGTATAAAGCGACGCGCCGTGCGGGCCCCAGCCGCTCCACCAGTTGTCTTGATTAGCCTCAACCTCACCCCAGACTTCCGTTACTATTCTGAAGATGCCGTTGTGTTCGTCCATGTAAAACTGATTTCCCACATAACCTTTTACCCTGCCGGAAGCCGCGAAAGCTACATTCCCGGCGTTAATCGAAAACTTATCAATCACAGTATGAT
>JAITFV010000063.1 GCA_031281115.1 Oscillospiraceae bacterium
GCGTTTCGCTTTTTAAGTTAAAGGGGCTTGCGCTGTTGCGACAGCGCCCGCTGCGCTCACGCAGCGGAAACCCGTTTAAATTGAAACTGTGGAACAGTTTTCAATTTAAACGATTATACGACTCTCTCGTTAAGTTTGTCAAGTCTTTTTGAAAATATTCTTTCAACTTTCACAAATGAAAGTGTGGCTCATAACATAGCGGTTTCTAACACTTTCAACTAAGTTTTCAACGAAATATTTAATTCACGGTACTAACTATCGCCGAAAAAGCAGGTTTTCAACACTTTTAATGTTGAAAACCTGTTGAAAAACATAATATTTTTAACTTTACTCACAGTAAAATGAGAAATATCCAAATAGTATAATTTGCAGAACATATAACCGTGCGTTTAAAGGTTTAGCAATGGCTTTTTATGTCGAAATTACAAAAGCATTTAAAAAAATAATAATGTCCCGCCCGCAAATAATCGAAGAAATAGTTTGTAGTACAAACTATATTAGTTAGCAGCTAAAACTAAGTTAAAACAAACTTACTAAATTTTTGCGTAATAGTGCGTTTTTTAACACTTTCAACCGACATTTCAACAAAAAAACTTGTCGAAAACTCTGAAAGGCGGGATTTTCCACACTTTCAACAGGAAAACCTGTTGAAAGACAGCATAAACCTCAAGAGGTTTTCCCATAATACAGTATGTTATAATCGTTTAAATTGAAAACTGCAATTTGCTGTACGAGGGAGAAAATCTTATGTTAAAAGGCGTGAATAAGTTAATCATCGAAGTAAATAATCCCGAGAGCGATTTTTTCGAGCGAGCGATTTTTTTCGTGAAGCCCGGGAAAAGCGATGCGGTTACACGGGATATGAATAAAAACGTACAGGACATAGTAGGCAGGGCAGAAGCCGCTTCGAAGACAGGAAAGCTCCGTACCAAAAAAGGCGCGAAAAAATACGCGCTGCTTAAATTCGCGGGTGCGGCGGGGTTTGGCGCAATGGTTGCGGGGTTTATCATGAGGTTTTTGGGATAGACCGGAAAAAAGCAGGGTGTTCTCTGCAAAAAAACTTGAATATCCAAGAGGTCTATTATAGCAAGCTGCGGTTTTGCTTTACGGTACATTTGACTTGTCAGCCGCTTTATGATAAAATGATATATAGCTGATTAAATTGAAAACATTAAAGTGTTTTCTCGGCAAGCGGCGCTTGCCGCCGTGCCATCAGCACGGACAATCAGCTATGCAGTCAAGTCAAGCCGCCTTTGGCGGTTCGCGGCGTATGCGCTGCGGGTTAAAAACGCTTTAGCGTTTTTAACTTAACTGGCTATAAGACAACTCCACCAATCATTCGGAAGTTAGTGGAAATGTCTATAGAATAAACTATAAAAGGCGTAACGTTCTCGGTGCGCCGGAGGAAATTATGAGAATTATACCTATAAAAAGCATAAATGACCGCACCGGCGCGCCTGCGGATTTCGCCGCGCTCTCTGAAAAAGAATACTGTATGGGAATAACCGATGCAGCGCTCGGTATTATCGAAGCTAACAAAACCGGCGGAAAACCGATTGTCTTGATTACAGGCCCGTCCGGCTCCGGGAAAACCGTCACCGCGCACAGGCTTAAAGCCGAGCTGACGAAGCAAAGCATGAAAACGCATATAATTTCGATGGATAATTATTTCAAGCCGCTAAAATGCGGCACTGACGGCGTTGACCTTGAATCGCCCGACCGCGTTGACCGCGGGTTGTTTGCGGAACAGGCTGAAAAAATTTTAAACGGTGAGCAGGTCACGCTGCCTGTTTTTGATTTTACGAAGCAGGACAGGCATAAGGGCGCGGAATTCAAGCGCGAAAAAAGTGAGCTTGTGATTTTCGAGGGCATACATATGTTGAATCCCGACATCTCCGGCTGTTTAGCGGGGCATGAAAGCAGCGTATACGTCAGTGTTCGTACGCGGCTCAAAAGTACGCTCGGACATTCGCTTCACCCATCGAAAATAAGGCTTATGCGGCGTTTTGTGCGGGACAAGCTGTTCAGAGCCCGCAGTTTTTACCAGACTATGGAGCATTTTAACAATGTCCAGCGCGGCGAAAAAAAGCATATAATGCCTTACAAAAAGCACGCAGACTTCGATATTGACACGTTTGTGCCGTATGAGATGAGTATTTATAAAAAGCATATTTTCCCGGAACTCAAAGCAGCTCTTGAAAAAAACAATTTTATCTACGAGCTGTTGATGTTTTTGGATGAACTGGAGGATATTGGTGATGAATTTGTGCCGGAAGATTCGCTTATTCGGGAATTCATCGGCGGAAACACATTAATGTATTAATTTATTAAAAATTAGCGGAATATTTTTTTACTTGAAAAAACTCGAAATATGGCGTATAATAAAATAAAAACGTTTGCCGTAAAACCATCGTGAAGCGGGGAGAACGATGTTTTAAAGCGTATTTGTGATGGAAGGGCTTGGGGAAATAATGAAATTAATAGGTCTTGACGTCGGCTCAACGACAGTCAAAATTGTTGTTCTCGACAAAGAAGGTACACTCATACACAGCAGGTACCAACGGCACTATTCGGATATAAAGAAAACCCTTGCGGAAGTACTTGACGAGGGTCTCAGCGCAATTAACGAGGACGAAACCGCAAAAATCGCTATTACCGGCTCAGGCGGCATTAATGCTGCGAACTGGCTCAATCTGCCTTTTGTGCAGGAGGTCAGCGCGGGCGCGGAGGCGGTGCGGCGTTTTATCCCCGAAACCGATGTCGCAATTGAGCTTGGTGGCGAGGATGCAAAGATTACATACATAACGGGAGGCGGGTCTCTCGGCAAGCGGGTGGCTGAGCAGCGCATGAACGGCACCTGCGCCGGCGGAACGGGTGCGTTCATCGACCAGATGGCGGCGCTGCTGAACACCGACGCAGAGGGCTTAAACGAGAAAGCTAAAGGCTACGAAACTATTTATCCGATAGCGTCAAGGTGCGGAGTTTTCGCAAAGAGCGACGTTCAACCCCTTTTAAATGACGGCGCGAGAAAGTCTGACATTGCAGCTTCTGTTTTTCAGTCGGTCGTAAATCAGACAATAAGCGGTCTTGCCTGCGGTAAGCCGATTCGCGGAAAAGTTGCGTTTCTCGGAGGACCTTTGTTTTATCTTTCCGAGCTTCGTAAACGTTTTGAGGAAACATTGAAACTAACATCGGAAACAATGATTTTCCCCGCTCATGCCAATCTTTTTGTAGCAATGGGCGCGGCAGTTTCCGGTTCTGCATTAGAAACCGCACTTGAGGAACTTAAAAAGCGCGTGGCTCTGCTTTCGGAGGTGGAAGTCCACGAGGTTGAGCGGCTTCCCGCCTTATTTGAAAATGAAACTCTGCGCAAAGAATTCATTCTCCGCCACGCAAAAAATATAATCCCCGAGGCTGTTTTAAGCGAGCAGAGCGGCGCCTGCTACCTTGGCGCTGACATGGGCAGCACAACGACTAAAGCAGTGTTAATCAATAAAGACGGCGAAATAATCTTCTCACATTATGACAATAATATGGGCGACCCCTTGAAGTCCGTGATGGGGATTTTAAAGGATATTTATGCAAAACTGCCGAAAGACGCATATATCGCGAAAGCCTGTGCAACAGGTTACGGTGAGCATTTGGTGAAAGCCGCGCTCGGTATTGATTACGGCGAAATCGAAACAATGGCGCATTATAAAGCCGCACGGAAACTGCTGCCCGACGTTGAGTTTATACTTGACATCGGCGGGCAGGACATGAAGTGTATGCAGGTAAAAAACGGTGAAATCGAGTCGGTTTTGCTGAACGAGGCTTGCTCTTCGGGGTGCGGCTCATTTATCGAAAATTTCGCAAACGCGCTTGATATGAACGCTTCCGAGTTCGCGAAAATAGGGCTCGATGCAGCTTCTCCGGTTGACCTTGGAAGCCGCTGCACGGTTTTCATGAACTCCCGCGTTAAACAAGCGCAGAAAGAAGGCGCGAGCGTTGCCGATATTTCGGCGGGTTTGTCCTACTCGGTGGTGAAGAACGCACTGTTCAAGGTTATAAAAATACGTGACAGCAAAGAGCTTGGAAAGAGCATAATCGTGCAGGGCGGAACTTTCCTGAACGACTCGGTGCTGCGCGCGTTTGAACTTGTGACGGGGCGGGAGGTTTTCCGTCCTGACAAGGCAGGGCTTATGGGCGCGTACGGCGCGGCGCTGACTGCTTTAGAGCGCGATGACGAGAAGGGTTCAAATATTGCGGATTCGGAAAAAATCGAAAATCTTACAATCGAGAAAAAGACTGCAAGATGCGGGAAATGCGCAAATAACTGCCTGCTTACAATCAGCAAATTCAACGACAACTCGCTCTACATAACAAATAACAGATGTGAAAAAGGCGACACGACTGCAAAAAAGAAAAACGAAGAAGAAGCTTTACCGGATTTATACGAATGGAAATATAACAGGCTTTTCGACTATTACAAGCCGCTTGATGAAAAAACCGCAAAGCGCGGCGTAGTCGGAATTCCGCGGATTCTCGGCATGTTCGAGAATTATCCTTTCTGGTTTAGATTCTTCACCGAACTCGGCTACTCCGTAAAACTTTCGCCGCACTCCGGCCGCGAAATCTACGATTTAGGCATGGAAACCATGCCGTCCGAATCGGTCTGCTATCCCGCGAAATTAGCGCATGGGCATATTTACGCGCTTTTAAACGATGGCGTGGAGTTTATTTTCATGCCGAGCCTGCCTTATGAAATGGATGAACGCGGAATTACCGAGGGCGACAACCATTATAACTGTCCTATAGTCGCGACTTACGGTGAGGTAATCAGAAACTGCGTTCCCGAGTTTCGTGAGAAGAAAATAAATTTTATGAATCCATTCCTGCCGATTTACGACAAAGAGCGAATGGCAGAGCGGCTTGTTGAAGAATTTTGCGGGCTGCCGGGAGCGCAAATCACCGGCGCGGAAATCGGCACGGCTCTCGCCAAGGCTTACAAAGAAGATGAAAAATTCAAGGCTGATATTCGCCGTAAAGGCGAAGAAGTGCTTGATTTGCTTAGAAAAACCGGGAAAAAAGGCATTGTGCTCGCCGGCAGGCCCTACCACGTTGACCCCGAAATCAACCACGGAATCCCGCAGATGATTAGCGGTTACGGTTTTGCGGTGCTGACCGAGGACAGTATATCGCATTTAGAAAAAGCAAAACGTCCCCTTAGAATCGTTGACCAGTGGATGTATCACACGCGCCTGTATTCTTCGGCACAGCTTGCCGGGAAAACGCCGGAACTTGAAATGGTGCAGCTAAACTCTTTCGGGTGCGGTCTTGACGCTGTTACTACCGACCAGGTGCAGGAAATTATTCAAGGACACGGCAGAGTTTATACTACGCTGAAAATCGATGAGGTTAATAACTTAGGCGCGGCGAGAATTCGTCTGCGGTCACTTGCTTCAGTAATTGAGGAGCGCGAGCGTAAAAATAAAAACACTCCCGAAGCTTACAGCGGTTATGTTAAGCCTCCGCCTTTCACGCAGGAAATGCGCAAAAACCATACAATTCTCGCGCCGCAGATGTCGCCTGTTCATTTTGAGCTTGTTGAAGCAGCTTTCCGTTACTGCGGATACAACCTTGTAATTCTGAAAGATTGCGGTAAAGACGCAGTTGATGCGGGACTCAAATATGTTAATAACGACTCCTGCTATCCCGCGATTCTGACAGTCGGGCAGTTCATGTCGGCTCTTGAAAGCGGCAAATACGACCTTAATAATACCTCGCTGATGATTACGCAGACGGGAGGCGCATGCAGAGCTACAAACTACGTCGGGCTGCTGAAAAAAGCCCTTGCAGACGGCGGTTATGGAAATATACCTCTCATTTCGCTGAACTTTGTAGGACTTGAGAAACAACCCGGTTTCAAAATCACATGGAAATTAGCTTTACGCGGTTTCATGGCGGTCATTTACGGCGATGTGCTTTGCCGCTGCCTTTATAAAACCCGCCCTTACGAGATGGAAAAAGGTTCGGCGAACCGCCTTTATGAGCGATGGAACGAGAAACTGAAAAAGGACTTAAAGTCTTTGCACTTAGACAAATACAAGAAAAACATCAAACAAATCGTGAAAGATTTCGCAGAGCTGCCGGTGTTTGACATAGAAAAGCCGCGGGTGGGCTTGGTGGGTGAAATCCTCGTAAAGTATCACCCTGTCGCGAATAACAACGTCATAGACTTGGTAGAAAAAGAGGGTGCGGAAGTTGTTGTGCCGGATTTAATGGGCTTCATCTACTACATATGTGACCATGCGAATACAAGAAAAGAATTGCTTACAACCTCAAAAAAACGTTACTTCTTCTCGAACCTTGCGATTAAAGGCTTTGAATGGCTTGAAAAGCCGTACTTGAAAGCTTGCAAAGGTACAAAATTCGGGACGTTTATGAAAATCTCGGAAATGCGGAAGCTCGTTGACGGCATAGTTTCAACCGGAAACATAGCGGGCGAGGGCTGGTTCCTGTCGGCGGAGATGATTGAATTAATTCACGAAGACGTGAATAATATAATCTGTATGCAGCCGTTTGCGTGCCTGCCTAATCACGTTACGGGCAAGGGCATAATAGGCGAGCTAAAACGCCGAAACCCCGAAAGCAACATAGTCGCCATTGACTACGACCCGGGCGCGTCGGAAGTAAACCAGATTAACAGAATTAAGTTAATGCTGGCACAATGCGATGTACAATTAACAGATAACAATGAACAATTGACAATTGAAAATAAAAATGATACAATTGAAAAAGAGTTAATAACAACATAAGGGGAAAAACTATGGCTGTAATTTTATTTTTAATTACATTGCTCTTTGTGGTTTTCAATAATTTTACAACTGCAAGCAATGACATCAGCGAAAATCTTTTTACTGATAAAGCCGTACAAGCAGACACCTATAACCAAGTTTACGAATTTCAAGGTGACGCCTATACCAAGGATACCCAAATCATTAACGAATTAAGACTTAGACTTATTTATAACTACGATTCGGAAATGCTGCCTGTTTTAATCGGAGAAACCGGTCTTGAAAACGTTGAGGCAAGATATATCGCCCCGATTGTGCAGAAAACCGCAAAGGATATATTCGGTAGCGTAACGGCAGAGTATTTAATTCAAAACCGTGGAGCAGTTCAATTAACAATCGAAGATGAATTAATAAGTCAGCTCGCGCAGTACGGAATTATAGTTATCAGTTTAGCGATTGAAGCCCTCGTTTTTGACCCGGTATTTGAACAGGCTATGCAGGATAGGGTAATAGCCGAGCAAAACAGGCTTCGGGAAGAACAGGAACAAATATTTAGGTAATTGCGAAATTCATTTTTTCGGTACGCCGTTATTTTCGTATCTCGCAATCGGTTAAATAAATATTTAAAAAAGGAGAAAAACTATGGCAGAAATTAAGTTTTCAACAGGTTCAGGCAATAACATGAACATTGACGGAAAGTCAACAAAAAAATGGACGATTATAATTTTAATCGTAATCGGTGCGGCGATTTTAATTTTTAACTGCTTCGCGATTGTAGAAGAAGGTTTTATCGGCGTGAAATACCGCTTCGGTGCGGTAGTGCAGGACGACCTCGTACCCGGGCTTAATTTTAAAATACCGTTCATTGAGGAAATCAGACACGTTGAAATGAGAAATCAGATTTACACATTCGAGGGAGATGCGTACACCCGCGACACGCAGAGAGTTAATAACCTGCGGATTAAACTCACCTACCGCTATCATCCCGATTACATGACGGAGCTTATCCAGGATGTCGGCATTGCAAACGTGGTTGACCGTTATTTAGTTCCGCACGTGCAGAAGATTTCCCGCGATACAATCGGCAGAACCAACGCAGAACGGCTTGTTCAGTCACGCGGCGATATACAGTTTGAAATTCAAGAAACGCTTGAGCGCGAACTCGCTCCGTTCGGGATTGTAGTCACGGCTGTGGCGATTGAAAACATTGCTTTTGAATCGGAGTTTGAGGACTCTATTCAAAGGAAGGTAATTGCCGAGCAGGACGCGCTTCGTATGGAAAACGTAACTGTTATGCGCAGGGAAGAAGCTGAGCAGGTGGTTATTGCTGCTCAAGCGAGAGCCGACTCCGTGCTGATTGAAGCAAAAGCCGAGGCGGAAGCAATCGAGTTGATTCAAGCACAAATCGCGCAGAATCAAGCGTATATTGAATACCTGAAAATCATCAACTGGAACGGTATATTACCTCAGGTTATCGGTGACGGCGTGAACCCGTTCGTAGTACTCGGTGCAGATAATAATAACATGGCAAGACCCGCAAATCAACCCGTCGAACAGCAGCAATAGGCCATTCCGCAAACCTCGCTCGCGGCGGAATTTAGTGGAAAGGTCTAATAAAACAATAATGAATTTAAACGACATTAATTCAAAACAGCAGGAAGCTGTTTTACGCACCGAAGGCGCGGTGCTGATAATTGCGGGCGCAGGCAGCGGAAAAACCACAGTTCTCTGCTACCGGATTGCGCATATAATTAAGCAGGGGCTTGCACCTCCGTGGCGGATATTAGCAGTAACTTTCACAAATAAGGCGGCGGCTGAACTAAAAAGCCGCCTTCTTGCTATGGAGATTGAAAACGCAGGTGACATTTGGGCGGGGACATTCCACTCAACCTGCGTGAAGATTCTGCGGCGCGGGATTGACCTCATCGGTTTTAAATCTAACTTCACGATTTATGATATGGACGACAGCCTGCGGGTAATTAAAGCTTGTATGGCTGACCTCAACATGTCGGACAAGTCATGGAATCCCAAGCAGATTCAAGGTATGATTTCCCGTGCGAAGGACAAGCTTCAAACACCCGATGAATTTAACATTTACCGTGACGGCAAACCGGATTATATGCTTGAGAAAACCGGTGCGGTTTATATCGCGTATCAAAAACGCTTAAAAGCTGCGAATGCGTTAGACTTCGACGATTTAATCATGAAGACGGTCGAGCTGCTTGAAACTGCACCGGAAGTGCTTGACAAGTGGCGGCGGCAGTTTAAGTACATAATGGTTGACGAGTATCAAGATACGAACCATGCACAGTATAAGCTGATTTCGCTGTTAGCGGGTAAATCAGGCAACCTTTGCGTTGTCGGCGATGAAGACCAAAGCATTTACCGTTTTCGGGGAGCGACGATTGAGAATATACTCTCCTTCGAGGAAGAATTCAAGGCGCACACGGTAAAGCTTGAGCAGAATTATCGCAGCACCGAAACCATTCTCGAAGCTGCGAACGCCGTGATTAAAAATAATACCCAGCGCAAGAACAAAACGCTCTGGTCGAAGCTTGGCGAGGGCGAAAAAATCGAAGTACGGACGTTTTTAAGCGAGAGGCGGGAAGCTGATTTCATAAAAGAAACCGTTATG
>JAITFV010000073.1 GCA_031281115.1 Oscillospiraceae bacterium
TGTTCCACAGTTTCAATTTAAACGGGTTTCCGCTGCGTGAGCGCAGCGGGCGCTGTCGCAACAGCGCAAGCCCCTTTAACTTAAAAAGCGAAACGCTTTTTAAGTTAAAGGACTATAAACGACTATACAAAAGAAACAAAAACAGCGTAAACTAAATTGCTTCCGCTGTTTGTGTATATTGCACAATTTTAATCCTTCGTTGGCTCCAATACCGCATAATGACCGTCTTTGCGCTTATAAACCACATTGATTTCGCCAGTGTCGCCGTTTTTGAACATAAAGAAACTGTGACTTAACATATTCATTTGCAGAATCGCCTCATCAACGTTCATCGGGTGCAGAATAATCGGTTTTTTCTTGAGAACTTCATAAGTTGCCTGTTCTTCAACATCGTCCTCAAAGCTCGTCTTAAACGCTGACTCATTCAGACGTTTTTCGATTTTAGTTTTATTTTTGCGGATTTGCCGGACGATTCTGTCAACACAAGCGTCAAGCGCGTCATTTTTATTCTGCGCAGATTGCTCCGCTCTGAAAGTGAGATTATCATGCTGTGCGGTGATTTCGAGTGTAATCATACCTCGCTGCGCTGACATTGTGATTTTTGCATCAAAGTCTTCACCGAAAAATCTTTCAAGTTTTTTGAGCTTGCTCTCGGCGTATTCCGCTAAACCATCGGCCTGCATTTTTTTTGCGGTTACTTTTACGTTCATATTTTTTCTCCTTCTGTATATATGGATTTGTTAAATTATAACATAATTGGGCAGGAAAGTCAAGACATCAGCTTTACCATAACCGCTTTCTGCGCGTGGAGACGGTTCTCGGATTCGTCGAAGATTGCATTTGCGTGTTCCTCGAAAACCTTGTGCGTTATCTCCTCGCCCTTATGCGCGGGGAGACAGTGCAGAACCATAACATCGGGGCTTGCAGCCTTAATCGTTTCGCAGTTAATTTGGAACCCCGCGAAATCCTTTTTACGCTTCTCGGCTTCCTCCTCCTGCCCCATAGATGACCACACATCCGTAACAAGCACATCCGCGCCTGCCGCCGCTTTAAGCGGGTCATTAATCAATTCAAAACCTTTAAAATCTTTCGCGAAATCAAGCGCAAACTGTGCCGGCTCATAGCCTTTCGGAGTTGCAACGCTGACGTTCATGCCAACTTTCAGGCAGCCGACAATCAGCGAATTCGCCATGTTGTGACCATCACCGATGAAAGCGAGTTTTAAACCTTCAAGCTTATTTTTATACTCGCGGATTGTCATTAAATCCGCAAGCACCTGGCACGGGTGCGAGGCGTCCGTAAGTCCGTTGATGACCGGGATTGTGCTGTTCTCTGCAAGCACTTCAACGTCCTCTTGTTTATATGTCCGAATCATTATGCCGTCAAGATAGCGCGACAGCACCCTCGCCGTGTCCTCAATCGGCTCGCCGCGCCCCATCTGCAGCTCCTGCGATGACAGGAACAATGCGTATCCGCCGAGCTGATACATTCCCGCCTCGAACGAAACCCGTGTTCGCGTTGAGGCTTTTTCAAATATCATTCCGAGCGTTTTGCCGTTTAACAGCTTGTGCGGAATTCCGTGCTTCTGTTCGTATTTAAGCTGGTCGGCGAGGTTTAGTATTTCGATGATTTCCTCGGTTTTTAAATCAAGCATTTTAAGTAGGTGCTTCATAATTTTCTCCTAAATTAATATTTTTTTTAATATTTCTAACCCCTCATCAAGGCTTTCATAATCAATCGTAAGCGGCGGCAAAAGCCTCAACTTCTCTTTCGCTGTCAGTGTCAGCAAGCCCACTTCCAGTGAGGATTTCATAACGTCAACCGCTTTTTTATTTTTAAGCGTAATCCCAAGCATAAGCCCTTTTCCGCTGATTGAAACAACTTCATCTAAACCTTGCAATTTTTCTCTGATATATTCGCCTTTTTTAACTGTTTCGGCGAAGAATCCGGGCGCGGAAACTTTATCAAGAACAGCCAGCGCACCTGCAAGCACCACAGGGTTTCCGCCGTAGGTTGAGCCGTGCGTTCCCGCGGTTAAAACCCCTGCGCATTTCTCGCCTGCAAGGCAAATCCCGAGTGGCAGACCGCCGCCTATTCCTTTAGCGAGTGTGGTTAAGTCGGCTTTTTTGCCGTAATGCTCACCCGCTAAAAACTTGCCTGTGCGCCCTGCACCTGTCTGCACTTCATCGGCAATCGTTAGTATATCGCGCTCGGCACAGAGCTTGAAAATTTCATCAACGAAGCTCTGCTCAAGCTCAATTACGCCGCCTTCGCCCTGAATATACTCGAACATAACAGCACAGACAGAATCGTCTGTTTTTGCTTTTAAATCCGCGATATTATTAGCTTCAACGTGAACAAAACCCTCAACAAACGGGAAGAAATAATTATGCATTTCCGGCTGACCCGTCGCTGATAAAGCCGTTAAAGTTCTGCCGTGAAACGAGTTCAGCAGCGTAATTATAGTATGCCTGTCCTTGCCGTATTTATCAAAGCTGTACTTGCGCGCGGTCTTAATAGCGCACTCGTTTGCTTCCGTGCCCGAATTCCCGAAAAACATATTCGCATAACCTGTGATTCCGCAAAGTTTCTCAGCGAAATCCGCGCCCGGTTTGTTGTAGTAATAATTCGAGTTGTGTTGCAAAGTCTGCGCTTGTTTGCACACTGCCGCGACCCAGTCCATATCGCAGAATCCAAGCGAGTTCGTGCCTATTCCCGACCCGAAATCAATGTATGTTTTATCATCTTCTGAAATGACGGACGCGCAATGCCCACCCTTGCTTTTCAGCGCAAGCGGAAGCCGCCCGTAGGATTTCGTTACGTACTTATCGTACTTATTAATTATGCTCATATTTTCATTAGTTCCTTTCTTTATCAACGGGAAATGGAAATAACACTCTCCTCGTTTCAGCTGTATTACGTTATCATCGTTCCGGCGCCTTTGTCGGTCAGCAGTTCTATCAAAATCGAATGCGGGATTCTGCCGTCTATGATATTTGCTTTCTTAACGCCGCGCCGCACCGCTTCGACACAGCAATCAATTTTCGGAATCATGCCGCCGGAAATAATCCCGCGCTCTTTCAGCAGCGGCACCTCGCTTAAATTAATGTTGTAAATAAGCGTGTTCTCGTCGTCTTTATCTTCCAAAATGCCTTTAACGTCTGTCATTAATATCAGATTCTCTGCGCCTATTTCGGAAGCGATTGCCGAAGCAGCGGTATCGGCGTTAATGTTATAAGCTTCGCCGTTCTCCCCGCTCGCAACTGTTGCAATCACCGGAATGTAGCCGTTGTTCAGCGCGTTTTTGATTACCTCGGGGTTTGTTGATATAATCTCGCCGACATAACCGAGAGCTTCGCTTTTCTGCTTGGCTTTAAGCATACCGTTGTCAAGCCCGCAAAGCCCGATTGCTTTGCCGCTGTGGGAATAGAGCAGATTTACCAAGTCTTTGTTGACCTTCCCGCAGAGCACCATCTGAACTATTTCTATAGTTTCCTTGTCGGTATAGCGCAAGCCGTCAATAAATTTTGGTTCTTTCCCGACCTTATTAAGCACGGCGTTAATTTCGGGACCGCCGCCGTGAACAAGCACGATTTTAATTCCGCACAGCGACAGCATAACTATATCGGACATTACCGCCTGCTTTAATTCATTGCTTGTCATTGCATTGCCGCCGTATTTTATTACAACAATTTTCCCTGAATACTGCTGAATATAAGGCAAAGCTTCGATTAGAGCGTTTGCTCTTGTATTTTTATCTATCATGTTCTGTACTCCGCGTTTATTTTTACATAATCGTATGTTAAATCGCAGCCCCATGCTATCGATTGGTTCAACTCCGCGCCCTCTTCGTGCAAATCTATGATAATGGTAATTTCGTCTGCAAGCAGTACATTATGAGCCTCGCTGTCAACGAAATCCGTTCCGCAGCCGTTCTCGCAGACTATAACTTCACCGTTCTCGGATATTATTTTTACAGAAACCTTATCGGGGTCAAACTCCGCGCCGGAATACCCCGCTGCGCATAAAATCCTTCCCCAGTTCGCGTCTGCCGCAAAGATTGCCGCTTTTACAAGGTTTGAGGAAATCACTGCTCTTGAAATAAGCGCGGCATCTTCCTCGCTCGGCGCGTTCATAACCGCGCACTCGATTAATTTTGTCGCGCCCTCGCCGTCACGTGCGGTTTCCCGTGCAAGATTGAGCATAACTGCGCAGAGCGCATTGAAAAACGCCTCGTAATCCTCGTTTTCCTCGGTAATCAGCTCATTTTCCGCAAGCCCTGAAGCCATAATCGCCGCCATATCGTTGGTTGATGTATCGCCGTCAATATTAACGCGGCTGTAAGAAATTTCGTTCGCATCCGACAATGCCCTTTGCAGCATCGGCAGCGAAATCGCCGCATCTGTGGTGATGAACGCGAGCAGTGTCGCCATGTCGGGGTTAATCATGCCCGAACCTTTTGAAATACCGCCAATCGCGCAGGTTACATTTTCAGAAGGAAGCGTGAATTCAAACGCAAATTCTTTTACACGTGTGTCCGTGGTCATAATCGCCTTGCAAGCGTCAGTGCTGCCGACTTCGTTGAGTTCGCCGGCAAGAACGGGAATATATTTTTCAAAAGGTTCCGGTGAGAGTTGCTGCCCGATTACGCCTGTGGACGCGACAATAACGTTTTCTTTTTTTATTTTCATGCAATCCGCTGTCAATTCGCACATCAATTCAGCGATTTCCATACCGTTTGCGTTGCAGGTGTTTGCATTTCCGCTGTTCACGATTACAGCCTGCGCTTTGCCGTCTTTTAAGTGCCGCTGCGTTAATACAATCGGCGCGCCTTTTACAATATTCCGCGTGTAAACTGCCGCCGCCGGGCACGGCTTGACGCAGTAAATCATTGCGAGGTCGTCTTTTTCCGAGCCGGCTTTTATTCCCGCCCGGACCGAACCGGCTGTGAAACCCTTGGCGGCGCAAACACCGCCGTAAACCGGAGTTAAATCATCAAATGTAATCATGCCATTCTCCTTTGCGGGTGAACTATAGTCCTTTAGCAGTATCAGCTCACCCCTGCCATTATGTCAAAACACTGCACTGCCGCGCCGCTCGCGCCTTTGCCGAGATTATCATATCTCGCGGAGAGCAGTATCCGCTCGCCATCGCCGAAAACGTATAGCTCCATATTGTCCGAATCGGCGAGTGTGTTCGCCGCTAAAAAGTTTATGCCGTCTGAATCCATGAGTTTTATGCGGCTGTTTTTGTTGTTATTGTAATGATTCTTGTAAATAGTTTTTATTTTTTCTGCTAAGTTCCCCTCTTTAAGGGGGAGACCGCAAAGAGGCACGTTGACAATCATTCCGCTGAAATAATCGTCAATAATCGGATTGAACATCGGCGTTCTTGTGAGTTCGCAGATTTTCTGCATTTCGGGCTGATGCTTGTGCATTTGCGACAGGGCATACAGCCTGCCGCTTGATAACTCGGGGCTTCTGTCTGCATTCTCATACTCATCAATGAACGCTTTCCCCGCGCCGCTGTAGCCGGAAATTCCGAAACAGCTGACAGGGTAATCTTTCGGGATTATACCCGCTTTAATAAGCGGTTGAACCAATGCGATGAATCCGCTCGCGTAGCATCCGGGGTTCGCGACTCTCTTTGAAACACGAATTTTTTCGTATTGCTCCGATGATAATTCCGGGAAGCCGTAGTCCCAATCAGGATTGGTTCTGTGCGCGGTTGAGGCATCAATTATTCGCGTATCGGGGTTTATCGTCATGGCGACTGCGCCGATTGCAACTTCGTCGGGAAGGCAAAGGAAAACAAAGTCTGCCGCATTCAAAAACTTTTTGCGCTCTTCTGCATTTTCGCATAATTCCGGCGCAATAACAAGCAGTTCTATATCTTGTCTGCCTTCAAGGCGCGAACGAATTTTTAAACCCACCGTCCCTGATTCACCATCAATAAACACTTTAGGTTTTTTCATATTTTCACCAAGTCCTTTCTTCACTAACAGGGACCGGAAGCAACGTTTTCCCCGTTTCAGTTGTATTTTGTTTCAAACTTGTTTTCATCAAGTCCTTTCTTCACTAATGGGGACCGGAAGCAACATTTTCCCCGTTTCAGTTGTATTTTGTTTCAAACTTGTTTTCACCAAGTCCTTTCTTCACTAATGGGGACTGAAAACAACGTTTTCCCCGTTTCAATCGTATTTTTTTACTCCTTAATATAAATTAAACTCATTCCCGCGCCGTAATTATCAAAAGGGCGGGTTTTAAATCCGAATTTCTCGTAGAAAGGCTCCTTGCCTTTCGCGGAAGCGAGATGAACCACAACATACTCGCCGCTCTCTGCCGAATCATTAATAAACTTAAGCAAACGCTCGTTTATTTCGCGTCCCAAGCCTTTCCCCTGATATTCCGGCAGAACAATAAGGTCTGATATATTCCAGTAGTAACCGCCGTCGCCCACTGCTTTTCCCATGGCTACCACCTTATCGTTATGCTTAACAGCTACAGTATAATGCGTGTTTTTGACCCCTATGTCAAATTGCCTTTCGCTTACCTCCCGCCACCCTGCCGAGTCGCGCAGCGCCTTGTAATCGGCGTAGGTAATTTTATTTTCAAAATTGTAATTCATTTTAAGTTTCCTATATTTTTAATTTGTACGTTATCGCTTCTGTCATTTCCGTGAAGCCAATCTTCTCCCAAAAAGCATTACCGCTTTCATTGTCCTTTAAACAAAATAACGTAACAGCTTCCATTCCCTCGCGTTTCAACGCCTCAACTGCTTTTTTAACGAGCGCTCTGCCGATTCCGCGTATGCGGTACTTCTCGTCAACCGCAAGGCGATAAATCAAAGCGGTTCTTCCATCGTTTCCAGCAAGAACGGTACCGATAAGTTCGCCGTTTTCTTCCGCGATGAAGCAGGTTTCCGGGTTTTTAGCAAGAAATTTTGTTACTTCCTCCCGCGAATCATAACGCAAGCATTTTTCACATGAGCAAATTCCCGCAGTCTTACGCCATAATGAATTTGCGGCATTATAATCCTTTATTGTGAATTTTTTGATTGTCATTTCTTTGCTCGCTTTGCTTTTAGTCTATACAAATATTATACAGCAAAATTACCAATTGTCAAGGAATAATATAAGCATAATTGCATATTATGCAATTAATGTTGTATGTTTGTTGCATGTCGAAAATATTTTCTTAAAATATTGACTTTTTATTTGTTCATGGTTATAATAGTATTATGAACGATGAGGTAAAGTTTGAAAGAAATCTAAAGATTTCTTTCAAACCCGTCGGTTTGTGCCTCAAAATCGAACTCGGCACAAATCCTCCTCAAGGGGAAGGAATGACCATAAATATTATGAAATTAAGTGAAAAACTTGAAGTATTAATTCGCCGTAACGGCATGAAAAAAACCGAATTCGCCGAGAAAATCGGTATTACCTATCGCGCACTCGCGAATTATATTTCCGGCACACGTGAACCTAAAAAATCTGTGCTTCTTAAAATCGCGGAAACCTTAGATACCGATATGGTTTTCCTCACCGATAACGCAAAAAGTCTCACCCTCACAAGCGAAGAACGGTTTTATTTCGGTGCGACCTCGGAAGGGCGCGGAATTTTGGATGCGATGTTTTACCTTGATAAATCGCGGGAGCTTTTCGCAGGGGAGAAGCTGTCGGAGGACGATAAGCAGGCGCTGTTCAACTGCGTGACAGAGATTTATTTCGCGGCGAAGAATAAGAAAAGAGATTGACTTTTTAATGACGTAAGTGTATAATATAAGCAAAGAGAACTGAAAGGAGTGGTCTCAATGTCTAATCGAGATTACGCAAGAACTCAAATTGATACCCTGCCGGAAGATATAATTGAAAAATTGGTTGAATTCATTTCATTTCAAAAATTCAATCTCGGTCTTTACGATAACGATACAGATTATTTGAATTCCGTACCGGGAATGACTGAAAAAATAAAAAACGGCATGGATACGCCGCTTTCCGAATGTGTACCTTTATCAGAGGTTTGGGCAAATGTATGATGTTAAGTTTACAAAACAAGCGCAAAAAGATGCAGTAAGAGTTGAGCGCGCCGGATTAAAGCTTAAAGCCGCAGAGATAATTGCAACCATACGCAAAGACCCGTATAATGATTCTCATTCCTTTGAAAGATTAAAGCGGCTGCGCACTGCGCAAGCCGCTTTTTCGTTAGGCATGTCCTAAAATCTCATGCGTTTCCCGGAGCTGCTCGATAATCTTCAGCTTCTGCGGGCATTTTTCCTCGCATACGCCGCATTCAATGCATTGCCCTGCGTCCGTTCCCCAGCCGATTTCCCACGCCGCCGTGCGCTCCTCCATCGGTTTGTAAAGATTGCCGTACTCGGCTTTCGAGTAGCCGGTCAGCTCATAAACCCTGTGATAGTTCATCAGCCCGAAAACGTGCGGAATGTTAATCTTCTGTGGACACGGCAGACAATAATTGCAGCCAGTACAGTATAAATCCGACAGCTTTTTATTCTCTGCCATCATTGCATTGATTTGCTCGATTTCATCCACTGTCAGCGCGTTTTCAATGCCCGCGATTTTAGCGTTTTCTTCAAGTTGTTCCAAGTTCTGCATACCCGAAAGTGCAACGTCTACACAAGGGTTCGCGGTGACAAAGCGCATCGCGATTTCCGCCGAGCTTTTAACTTCGCGTTTCAGCAAGCCTTTAATTACGCTCGAAGGCGCGCCGAGCCGCCCGCCGCCGACAGGTCCCATGATGACAGTGCCGAGCCCTTTTTCCTTTGCGTACTTCAATCCCTCCTCAAGCGAGCGGTCAAGCAGGTTGTATTGCAGTAAAACAGACTCAAACATGCCGCTGTCAATAATCGGGATAAGATTCTCGGCGTTGTCATGAAACGAGAAAGATATATGCCTAATCAACCCCTCATCTTTGGCTTTCAGCAGCTCTTTATAAATACCTTTTTTCATTTGCTCTATAGTGCCTATATTTATACCCCACATATGATAGAAATCTATGTAATCGGTGTCGAGTTTTTTTAGTGAAAATTCTAACTTCGTTCTTAAGTCGACGGCGGTAAAATCTCCGGCATTATACTTAGTCGAGAGATAAACTTTGTCGCGCCAGCCCTTTAACGCCTTCCCGACCGCAACCTCGCTGTCGCCGTCACAGTACAGGGGTGCGCTGTCGATGTAATTCACACCCAGCTCAAATGCTCTCTGCATAAGCGGTGTTGCAAGTTCGTAATTTACCTTTCCGCCTTCCGCCATCGGCAGCCGCATCGCCCCAAAGCCGAGTAACGATGCTTTAATTCCTGTTTTCCCAAATTCTTTATAAGTCATTTTCAATTACCCTCCAAAGTTTTATTATTTCTATTTTACCATGAATTTCCTGTACAGTCAACAAAAATAAACCCGATTTTAAAAATCGGGTTTAGAATTATTGAGTTTATGCGGTTGCGTTAAAATCATTGTTAAACTTATCTGTCGAGCCTACCATGAAAAGCGATTTGAAAGCAGGGTTGCTGTACCTCGTCGCAGTGGTCGTTGTGCCGCCCGAAACATAAGTCACTCCGCACTCGGCGCAGGTACTCGTTTGAATCCTCACTTGCTGCGAAATAATACGTCTGTTGCTGTCGCCGATTACTTTCTGCTGCTCACGGCGAACATGCTCCATTTCGTGTGCGCGAACCATGTACCGGGCTTCCATCGGGCTCATTTGCGTCGGCATCTGGAAAGAAACTGCCGAGTCGTGCGATTGGTCAACATAACGTCTGCTTTCGCAGGTTCCGCATCCTGTGCAGGTTTCGCATTTGCAAACGACACAGTCGCAATCTCCGCAATCGCTGCCGTGCGAACCGCCGCCGTGATTCTTAATGTAATCGTTCACGATTTCGGTATCGCTTTTACCTTTGAAAATCCCAAGTTCATATGAACTGTTACTTTCAAAATTGAACATTTTTTCGAGATGTTCTTTGTGCGCTGCCTTTCTTGCCTCAGAATCTTTGCTGATTCCGTCGGGGTCATACCCGGATTGTTTTTCCACAGTGTATACCCTTTGGGAATCGTCAAGCCCTGTGTTCGCTTTTTCACTTTTCATACGTGAATATGCCGAATCCTGAGCGAATTTGTTTGAATCATCAACATAATTGAACCTTTGCCCGCAGTATTGCGCTATCATTCCGGTCACCCCTTTCCTGATAATAACAGGATTCCGCGGTTTGCGAGCCGCGAACGCTGTCACAGCAGCGCCCGCAGTCCGTAGACTGCGGCATCCCCGATTCCAATCAGAGATTGGAATCGGTATAAAGACACTTACACACTGTAAGAATAACACGAACCGCGAAAAATGTCAATAGATTTTATTTAATTTTGTTAGAAAATCCAAATAATATCTATGTTTTTGTAGGTTTTATATAAAATTTATAATTTTTAAGCTAAAGTTTTTAATTTTCCTGTCGATATAAAAGATAATGTGATTTATATCGTGAAACCGACGGCATTGACAATTTTATTTGCAAACAGGAATTTATATTGCCCTCCAATTAAACCTTGCCGCTTGACGGTTGCGCTTCGCCGAAAATCTGTCATGAGCGAGGTTTTTGGAAGTTCCCCCAATATTTCTGATAATATTTTTTAAATCTCTTGACATTTCAAAAATTATATGCTATCATGTAAAAAATAACAGAAAGGGGTTCACGTGAAAATGGAAAAACTTAACGTAACTAATACTTGGCTTTGGCGTTATTTAGTGTGCTTCACTGAACCACGCCTGTTTGAGTTGTAATTGGTTTTAATTATAATTATGCTTAAAGCAGATTCAGCGTATCAGTGAGCGTGCTCATAGATACGCTTTTATTATTGAAAGGGGCAGGAATTATGGTTTTTATTTTGAAACCGAAAATATCACAGGATAAAATTGACGATTTTATCCGCGGCTGGGAAGAAAAAGGGTTTTCCGCGGTTTTGAGCATCGGAACGGAGCGCACGGCGGTATGCTTAATCGGCAATACCACGCAGATTGACCCGGACGATATTGTTCGTGCGAGGAGCGACATCGTAGTTTCCGGGAAGCAGATTACCGAGCGGTACAAGGCGGTGAACCGCGCTGTCAACGAAAACGGCACTGTCATTGATGTCGGCGGCGTTAAAATCGGCGAGGGATACTTCCCGGTGATTTCGGGCCCCTGCAGTGTTGAAAGCGAGGAGCAGGTGCTTGCAGTTGCCCGAAGCATAAAAACGAGCGGAGCTAAGCTGCTGCGCGGCGGGGCGTTTAAACCGAGAACGTCACCTTACGATTTTCAAGGGATGCAGGCGGAGGGTTTGGAGCTGCTGTCGCTCGCGAAGCGGGAAACAGGGCTGCCGATTGTTTCCGAAATCATGAACCAGTCGCAGATTGAACTGTTTGAAGATGTTGATATTGTGCAAATAGGCGCAAGAAATATGCAGAACTTCGATTTACTTAAAGCGGTCGGAAACCTTAAAAAGCCGGTGCTGCTCAAGCGCGGGCTTGCAAATACAATTGAGGAGCTGCTGATGAGCGCGGAGTATATCGCCGCTTCCGGCAACCCGAATGTAATTCTGTGCGAGCGGGGAATCCGCACCTTCGAGTCAATGACCCGCAATACTCTCGATTTATCGGCAGTGATTTTATTGAAACAGAAATCGCATCTGCCTGTAATTGCAGACCCGAGCCATGCCGCGGGAATACGAAGCCTCGTTGAACCGCTCGCAAAGGCGATTATGGCGGTCGGTGCTGACGGAATTATGATTGAAACACACAACGACCCCGCAAATGCGCTCTGTGACGGCGCACAGTCGCTTGACTTAGAGCAGTTTGACGCGCTTATGCGCGAGTTGAAAAAACGCGCGGAACTTGAAGGGAAGGTGATTTAATACTGTTATACCCTGTTATCCATTTCTTAAACGGATAACAGTATAAACATGGCAATAAAATCTTGTTTAAGTAAAGGAGGAGCTTTGAATATGTACAGACCTGTTTTAGACATAGCGAAAGCAGTAAATAAAGACTATAAAATTATTCCGGTCAGCACCGAGATGTTCGCAGATGAAATCACGCCGGTTATGCTCTTGAAAAAACTCAAGAAGGTCAGCGGAAACTGCTTTATTTTAGAAAGTGCGGAAGACTCGAAAAGATGGGGTCGGTATACGTTTTTGGGATTTGACCCTAAGTTGGAAATTTCCGGTCTTAACGGTGTAACTACAGTTAACGGCGAGGCTAAAACCGAGAACCCGAATATAATTATTAAGAAGATTTTAGAAGAACACAAGAGTGTTAAATTCGATTATCTGCCGCCGTTCACCGGCGGATTGATGGGATATTTTGCCTACGATTATGCGAAGTATTCCGTACCCGAATTAAACTTAGATGCACCCGACGAAGAAGGTTTCAATGATGTTGATTTAATGCTGTTTGATAAAATTATCGCATTTGATAATTTTAAACAGAAAATAATTATAATCGTGAATATACGTAATGAAAACCTTGAAGAAAATTATCAGGAAGCCGCGAAGCAACTTGATTATATCAAGGATTTAATCAAGAGCGGCGAGCCGGAAGTTACCGCGCCGGTACAGTTAAAGTCAGAATTCAAGCCGCTTTTCGGGAAAGATGAATTCTGTGCAACAATAAGCAAAGCGAAAAGTTATATCGAAGCGGGCGAGATTTCGCAGGTCGTGCTGTCTAATCGGCTTGAAGCAGATTTTGAGGGCAGCATTTTGGACGCTTACCGCGTACTCCGTACACTGAATCCGTCGCCGTATATGTTCTACTTTTCGGGCAGCACTATTGAAATTGCGGGGGCTTCTCCCGAAACTTTAGTGAAGCTGCAGGACGGCAAACTGCTCACTTTTCCGATTGCGGGAACTCGCCCGCGCGGCGCCGATAACCATGAAGATATTGCTCTCGAAGAAGATTTGCTCGCTGATGAAAAAGAACTTTCGGAGCATAATATGCTGGTGGATTTGGGGCAGGAGGATTTGGCAAAAATAAGTAAGCCGGATACCGTGAAAATTGAGAAGTATATGCGTGTTTTAAAATTTTCTCACGTCATGCACATCTGTTCTGAAATAAGCGGCGATATACGCGACGGGCTTACCGGGCTTGATGCGGTGAACGCCTTGCTGCCTGCAGGAACGCTGTCGGGTGCGCCGAAAGTCCGTGCAATGCAGATTATAAATGAGCTTGAAAATAACAAGCGCGGGATTTACGGCGGGGCAATCGGCTACCTTGATTTTACCGGAAATATGGATACCTGCATCGCAATAAGAATTGCTTACCAAAAGAACGGAAAAGTTTTTATCCGCTCGGGCGCAGGCGTGGTAAAGGAGAGTATTCCGGAAAACGAATACCGTGAGTGCGTGAATAAAGCTAAAGCAGTCCGAAGCGCGTTAGAGCAGGCGGCAGAAGGGGTTTAACGATGATAAAAGAAGCTATTCTTGCACTTGCAAAAAAGCAGGATTTAACTTACGAAACCGCAGAGGCGGTCATGAATGAAATCATGACCGGTGAAGCTACGCCTGTTCAGATGAGCGCGTATCTTACCGCGCTCAGCCTTAAAGGCGAAACAATAGACGAAATCACGGCTTCGGCTTCCGGTATGCGTTCGCATTGCGTGCGGCTTTTGCACGGCGAGGACGCTCTTGAAATCGTCGGCACGGGCGGCGACCATGCGAATACTTTTAATATTTCTACTGCTGCGGCGATTATTGCGGCAGCGGCGGGGATTCCCGTTGCAAAGCATGGAAACCGCAGCGCATCAAGTAAATGCGGAGCCGCAGATGTGCTCGAAGCGCTCGGCGTTAATATCAATATCCCACCCGAAAAAAGCGCGGAATTACTGAAGAAAATCAATATTTGCTTTCTTTTTGCACAGAATTACCACATTGCGATGAAGTTTGTCGCGCCTGTCCGTCGGGAATTGGGAATCCGCACTGTTTTTAATATTTTAGGACCGCTCACGAATCCTGCGGGTGCGAAGATGGAGCTGATGGGTGTTTATGACCGTGAGCTCGCCGAGCCGCTGGCGCAGGTGCTTTCTAACCTCGGCGTTAATAACGCGATGGTGGTACATGGCGAGGACGGGCTTGACGAGATTTCGATGTGCGCACCGACTTTTGTTTGCGAGGTGCGGGACGGCTGGGTTCGCAAGTATGAAATTACACCCGAGCAGTTTGGGTTTGAGCGGTGCAAGCCGGAGGATTTAAAAGGCGGCGAGCCGAGGGAGAATGCAGCGATTTTACGCGCCTTGCTCGGCGGCGAAAAAGGCGCAAAACGCAACGCCGCAGTACTCAATGCGGGCGCGGCGATGTTCGTAACCGGAAAGTACGATACAATTGAAGCAGCTGTAAAAGAAGCCGGGGACATAATCGACAGAGGGAAAGCGAAAACTAAATTAGAGGAGTTCATAAAATATTCAAATGAGTAATATATTACATGAAATTGCAGAGCGCGCAAAAGCGCGGGTTGAAACAAAGAAGTA
>JAITFV010000082.1 GCA_031281115.1 Oscillospiraceae bacterium
TATTAGGCGAAGCTAACAAATTTTTGAAATTACTCTATTTTCGTTTCTGTTCCAACATATCCCCTGCACTAATTCTGATAAATAATATACCCTGTTTTAAAAATGTGCTTCACAAAACCGCTTTTGTCGTTCGCGCTGTCAAGTAAGTGCGGCTCAATATCAAAGCTGATTCCACGCCTTAATCGCCATAAGAGCGATGCCGTCTTCCGCCAATCGCCCGTAAAACCATTGAATACAACGCCAACATCAATGTCGCTGTCCTCATGGGGGCTGCCGTTGACATACGAACCAAATAAAATGACAGCGAACGGCGAAAGTTCTTTTTTTACAATTTTTGCATATCGTTCAACCGTATCTATAACTGTTTTTTTATCCAACATAACAGTTCCTCCGTTCCTTTAATAAGTTCTTCGCAGTTTTCTTTTTTAAGCCTGCCGCAATCTGATTTTTATATTCGGGATAGCGAGATTCAATGTTTAAAGGATTTAAATCGTCTATAAAGTCTTGCTGTTCTTCTGACATTAAATAAAATAGATTTGCTCGGATAGCTAACTTTGTAAGGTCGTGCATTTTCGGCGGTATCTCGCCATCGGCACAATCATGGGCAATAACTGCTTTCAATGATTTTTCTACGACTTGATGACACATAAATCCAACATAAAGATACCTGCCTGTTTTCAACATTGCCTTTGCTGTTTTAATATCATAGTCGGCTATGTCCAGCCAGTATTTCACATTATCGTTCATTCTAACACCGCCTTGTTTTCTGTCCCTAATATAAAACTTAGATGTATATCAATACACTTGTCTAACCAGAGCTAAGAATACTACAGTATTTAAAATAAAAGGGGTAATATACTAATTATAATTCGTCTTACGCGAAAAGTCAATAGTTCAAAACCCTATTTTTCTCATTTTTTCTGCAGCTTTCATTCTGCGTTTGGCGGTTGCAGCACGGTCTTTGAAGTACAGCTCACCTTTTTTTACTAAAACATCGCCTTCCCGTAGCCCGGGCGGGACGAGAGAAAGCGGGATTTCAAATCGTTTGTCATCGTTTTCGCAAACCGCGAAACAGCCCTCAATCCGGTCAACAATAATCACGCCGCAACCCCCGTGTTTTCATTCTGCACATAGACAATTAACCCATCGGCAGTGCAGTCAAAAATTATGTTTCCGTGCAAATCTGTGCGGAGTATTTCGTAACCTCTGAGTTCGAGCCGTGTCAGAATCTCTTCACGCGGATGATTGTAAGAGTTCGGCGAGCCGACACTGATTACTGCGTACCGACCGCCGACAGCATTCAAAAACTTAGCTGTGCTGGAAGTGAGGCTGCCGTGGTGCGCAACGGCAAGAACATCCGCGTTTATATCAAGTTCGCTGTCTGCGAGGTCAGACTCTGCGGTGCTTTCTATGTCGCCTGTGAAAAGGAACGAACCCGCAGTATGATTGAATTTTACAACTACAGAATTCTCATTGAGGCTGTCGTATTGCCTGAGCGGCGCGAGGATTTCCATTTTTGAGTCTGCGCTGAGTTCAAAAACCATCCCCGATTCTGCCCAAATGACCTCAGTGCCGTTATTTTCTATACTGTCTAAAAGGCGAAGGAATGCGCTTGTAGTCGGAACAATTGATTCCTTTACACGCGGCAGTATTATATAATCCGCTCCCAGTTCATCAATCACTGAACTCATGCTGCCTATGTGGTCAGAGTGCGGATGCGAAACGACCGCGAAGTTTAGCTGTGTCACGCCCTGCGCCCGCAGATAATTAATCACAACGGCAGAATACTCCCGCTCGCCGCTGTCGATTAAAACACTTTTTTCGGGTGTTAAAATCAAAGCGCAATCACCCTGCCCGACATTGATAAAATGCACCGAAACACCTTCGCTTGAAGCGAAAACCGTATTCTCGCCGAGTCCGAAAAAGTTGTAAACCCCGTGCCATTTTCCGGTGGCTGAAAAAAATGCGGAAACGCAGATAACAGCAACGATTGCAATGAGCAGAAATTTATTTTTTACGTTTATTTTTTTTGTGTTTTTTATCATTTATTTTCTTTTCTCCGCCAATTAAGACGCTTATTAAATCGCGGCGGTTAGTTTTAATTAGCGCGGCGCGGATGAGTTCGCGGTTCTCCGGTTTGTAATATTGCAGAAAAGCACGCTGAATTTGTTTTTCTTTCGGGTTTTTCGCGATATAAATTTTTTCCAAAGTGAAAGGGTTCAGACCCGTGTAAAACATCGCAGTTGAAATTGTCCCGGGAGTAGGATAAAAATCCTGTACCTGCTCGGGTTTAATGTTATGCTTCTTCAGAAAAAGCGCGAGTTCAACCGCATCTTTAAGTGTTGCACCCGGGTGCGAGGACATCAAATAAGGGACGAGATATTGCTCTTTTCTGCACTTTTTAGTTTCACTGTAAAAATTTCTCGCAAACTTTTCATATTCTTCAATGCGCGGTTTACCCATTAAATCTAAAACATTCGATGAACAATGTTCCGGCGCGACTTTCAGCTGCCCGCTCGTGTGATGTTCAACAAGCTCGCGAAGAAACTCTTTATTCCTGTCACGATTAACAAAATCAAAGCGGATTCCCGAGCGCACAAAAACTTTTTTCACGCCTTTTATATTCCGTAATTTCCGCAGTAATCGCAGATATTCCTCATGACCTGTTTCAAGATTTTCACAAGAAAAGCACTTCTTGTTTTTGCACATACCGGACTTTAATTGTTTGCGACAGGACGGTTTTCTGAAATTCGCTGTAGGTCCACCGACATCATGAATATAACCTTTAAAATTCGGCTTGTTTACGAGGTTTTGTGCCTCTTCGATTATCGATTCTTCGCTTCGGGTTTGAATTCTGCACCCCTGATGAAAAGCGAGAGAACAAAATGAGCAGTTACCGAAGCAGCCGCGGTTATGAATGATTGAAAATTCTACTTCCTCAATTGCGGGAACGTGCTTGTGCATCGGGTGAAATGTTCGCGTGAAAGGCAGCGCATAAACCCTGTCCATTTCCTCAGTTGTGAGGCTTCGCTGCGGGGGATTCTGCACGAACATTTTGTTGCCGTGCCGTTGAATTATTGTCTTGCCGGTGACTTCGTCTTGTTCATTGTACTGAATTTTGCAAGCTTTTGCGTATGCAGGCTTATTTTCTTTCACTATTTCATAGCTGTCGCACTGTGCAGAATTATGCGGTGTTTCCGTCGGATTTGTAAGGTAGCAGGTTCCGCGTAAGTCGCGGATTTCTTTTATATTTTCGCCGCTTCGCAATCTTTCTGTAAGCTGAACTAATGTCAGCTCTGCCATTCCGTAAAGCAGCAAATCCGCGCCGCTGCTGAATAATACCGACGTCAGGACGCTGTCGCTCCAGTAGTCATAATGCGCAAAACGGCGTAGCGAGGCTTCGAGACCGCCGATTATAATATCACAAGCAGGGAAGAGGCTCTTCAATTTTTGACAGTAGACATTAACGGCGCGGTCGGGTCTGCGCCCGCCCTTTCCGTTTTCGCTGTACGCATCGTCGCTGCGCTTCTTTCCGCTTACTGTATAATTCGCAACCATTGAGTCGATGTTTCCGCCCGTCACCATGAAGGCGTATTCAGGCGCACCGAGATGTGTAAAATCTTCGTTTGTTATCGGCTGCGCGATTATACCGACCGCAAATCCCAAGTTTTCAAGCACACGCGAAACAACTACGATTCCGAACGACGGATGGTCAACGTAAGCATCGCCGGTAA
>JAITFV010000177.1 GCA_031281115.1 Oscillospiraceae bacterium
AATTCAAGAAACAAGACGTTTCAACGACGCAACAGGAGAAACTCTCGCCATGCGCACTAAGGAAAATGCGCATGACTACCGCTACTTCCCCGACCCCGATATACCCGCGCTCGTGCTAACTGACAGCGAGATTGAAACTATAATCGCACAAATTCCCGAAATGCCGGAAAAGCGTTATGCACGGTATAAAAACGAATATGGCATTACTGCGAACGATGCGGGGATTCTCACGGAAAACAAGATTTTAAGCGACTTTTTTGAAGCTGCACTGAAAGAATACGACAACCCGAAAGCCGTTTGCGCTTTCACACTGACTGAGCTGCTGCGTCGCGTGAACCTCGGCGAAATACAACTTGAATCGCTTCCCTTCTCTGCTTCTGATTTCGGGCTTTTAGTGAAATACGGCTACACCGACAAAATTAACCGTGGCGACATGAAAGAAGTTCTTCGCGCTATGATAGAAACGGGCGATTCACCCGAAAAAATCTGCAACGAAAAAGGTTTGTTTATAAGCGAGGATTTAGGGCTTGTTGAGAGTGTAATCAACGGCGTAATTGCTAATAACCCGAATCCTGTTTCGCAGTACAAAGCGGGCGAGCAGAAAGTTTTCGGCTTCCTTATGGGACAGGCAAGCAAGGAACTGAAAGGCAAAGCGATACCGGCGGTGATTAAAGAAGTATTGGAGAAAAAGTTGAAAGGGTAGAAGTTTGAAACAAAATACGGCTGAAACGGGGAAAACGTTGTTTTCATTCTTCGTTGGTGAAGAAAGGACTTAATGAAAATATGAATGAAGCATATAATATAGACGAAATAAAGAAAATATCTGTTCCAATTGCTAAAAAATACGGTGTTAAGAAGTTGGCGCTATTCGGTTCTTACGCTCGCGGCGAGCAAAGAACCGCAAGCGATATTGATTTTCTAATTGAAAAAGGCGAAATACAAGATTTATTTGCTCTGTGTGGGTTTATCAATATGTTAGAAGATAATTTAGGTGTTCGTGTTGATGTTTTAACTTATGAAGCATTAAAAAATTCTATGATTCCCGATGCCATGAAGGATGAGGTGGTTTTATATGAACAATAGAGATGTTATAGTGTTAAAAAAGATTATACAGTATGCTAATGAAATAGACGGAACTATAACAAGGTTTGATTTAAATTACAATAAGTTTGAAGATGATTAATTGGAGAGAAAGTTGAAGTAATGACAATTACAAAAGCGGAAAGCGCGGATTTAAGAGAAATACTCGACTTGCAATACTTAGCTTATCAAAGCGAGGCTGAATTATTGAATGATTTTTCAATACCGCCGCTCATGCAGACCATTGATGAAGTAAGAGAAGAATATGCAAAGGGTATTTTCCTGAAAGCAATTGAAGATGATAATAATAATATAATAGGCTCCGTACGCGCTTATCAGGAAAACGGAACCGCGTATATCGGTAAGTTAATTGTACGCCCGGACAAACAAAGCCAAGGCATAGGAACAAAACTAATTTCGGCTGTTGAGCGGGAATATCCCGGTACCAGATACGAAATATTTACAAGCGATAAAAGCATAAGAACAATACGCCTGTACGAACATCTCGGATATGTGCGGTTTAAGGAGCAGAAAATATCCGAAAAACTAAACTTAATCTTTTTAGAAAAATAAAACGCTAAAACGAAAGGACAATTAAAACTATGCAAATTACTGCTAACAAATACCGCACCCACACGACTTCCATGCTCGGCGAAAATAATATAGGCGAGAGCGTTCGCGCCGCCGGCTGGGTTGAAAATATCCGCGACCACGGCGGAATCCTGTTTGTGGACTTGCGCGACCACTACGGCGTGGTACAGGTTACTTTCTCGCAAAATGCAGCGCTGCTTGACGGAATTCGTAAAGAATGTTGTATCAGTATCGGCGGCGAGGTGATTAAACGCGCTGAAGAAACAATCAACGCTAAAATCGCCACGGGTACAATTGAAATAAGAGCGCGTGACTTAGAAATTCTCGGCAATATAAGTGAAAATCTGCCTTTCGAGATAACTGATTCTAAAGCAACTAACGAAGAGCTGCGCCTGCGTTATCGTTTTCTTGACCTTAGGAATTCCGATGCTCACAAAGCAATTGTTTACCGCAGCGAAGTAATTTCATATATGCGGCAAATCATGAACGAGATGGGGTTCTTAGAATTAAATACGCCGATTTTGTCAGCATCCTCTCCGGAAGGTGCGCGAGATTTTCTTGTGCCGAGCAGACGTCATCACGGTAAATTCTACGCGCTCCCGCAGGCTCCGCAGATTTTCAAGCAGCTCTACATGATAAGCGGATTTGACCGCTATTTTCAGATTGCCCCCTGCTTCCGCGACGAGGATGCCCGTGCCGACCGCACGGCAGGCGAATTCTATCAGCTTGACTTAGAGATGGCGTTCGCAGAGCAGGAAGATGTTTTCGCGGCAGGTGAAGCGGTTTTGAGCAAAACTTTAGAAAAATTCGGAATAGCGGCGGATTCTGCGCCCTATCCGCGCTTCACCTACGCCGAAACTATGCTGAAATACGGCACTGATAAGCCGGATTTACGCAATCCGTTGTTTATAATTGAGCTTTCTGACCTGTTCGCCGGTAGCGCCTTTAAGCCGTTCGCAGACAAAACAGTTCGCGGAATCCGCGTCCCCGGAATGGCGTCAAAGTCGAAGTCTTTCTTCAAAAACATGGAGGAATTCGCTCTTTCAATCGGCATGGGCGGGCTTGGCTACGTTGAAATTCAGGAAGATATGAGCTTCAAAGGCCCCATCGATAAATTTATAAGCGATGAAACGCGAGCAGAGCTTAAATCCCGTGCGGAACTAAAGCCCGATGACGTGCTTTATTTTATCGCAGATAATGCAAAAAACGCCGCAAATTACGCGGGGCAGATTCGTGCCGAACTCGGAAACAGACTCGATTTAATTGATAAAAGTGAATTTAAAATCTGTTGGATTCACGATTTTCCTATGTACGAAGAAGATGAACGTGGAAAACCTGCATTCTCGCACAACCCTTTCTCGATGCCGCAGGGCGGGCTTGAAGCCCTTGAAAATGACCCGCTGAGTGTACTCGCTTATCAGTATGACGTAGTGATAAACGGCGTAGAGCTTGCTTCGGGCGCAGTACGGAATCACAGCAACGAAATCATGGTGAAAGCCTTTGAAATCGCAGGTTACACAGAGGAAGATATAAAATCCCGTTTCGGCGCACTGTACGGCGCGTTCAAGTTCGGGGCTCCTCCGCACGCAGGCATGGCTTACGGCGTAGACAGGCTGCTTATGCTTATGCTTAATGAGGACAGCGTACGGGAGGTTATCGCCTTCCCTCTTAACGGCAACGCACAGGATTTACTGCTCGGCGCGCCGTCGGAAGTGACGGAGCAGCAGCTTCGCGAAGTGCATATTAAAGTTAGGGAGAAGCATTAATATGAAACGGCTGCCCTTTATTGCAACGATGTGCATATTAATTATTATTTGTATTATTATTTTTTTTGATAAATCACCGGAACCTATGACTTTTAAAGAAGAAATCGAGAACATGACCGATGAAGAGTTTTTGGAAATGTTCTTGAATGACGAATTCCTTATTCCCGATATCTATATGCCGGATGATTTCGGTATCCGGCTCTTGGCAGATGAATCGTTCACTTACAGCTATGGGAATCAAGACATGATTACATCTGCCGAAAGCGCAGAGCAGCATATCAGAGAGGTTTGGGAAAGCAGTCAGGTACAAATCACTGCGCTTGATTATATCGGCGAGAACGATTATTACTATTCTTTTCATTCAATAATGACATGGGACGGCGGGTACACAGCCCTGCACCGTCACCTCATTTTCAAAAGCAATGCAGTTTTCAGTCATAACAGCCGGGCAGTTATCGGTATGCTTGACAAACAATCGTTTACAGACGTAGCGGATATAATGTTTTCCGCTATGTGGTTCGGGCTTCCCGAAGTTAACACGGTTATATACAGAGAAGTTGAAGAAACCGAAGATACGTACGTCTACACTTATTATCTTGCCGAGAAAAGACCCGACGTTGATTTTGTCTTCCTTTCAAAAAGACAAAATACTGTCTGTAGATTGACCGGGAGATTCATTGGTTACGAAAAGATAGAACAGCTCAAAAGGGTTCAAATTTATTAAGGCAGCTATATACTTACTATAAATAATTAAAGGCAGATAGATTTTCTATCCGCCTTTCTTATATGTATTTTTTATTTATAATATTGACCGCAGCTCCTGCATTTCGATATACTTACAGGATTTGGCTGTTTGCACTTTTTGCAAAACCACCTTTCCCCGGTTTCTGCCAGGTGTTTCGCCTCCTTTGCCGAAACAGAAAACACTGAAGAATTGGATATCATATGCAGGTATTCCCTGCACTGCGCTAAATCCTCCGAGGCATATATTATTATTTTTGTGAGAGCTACAGCTTCAAGTATTAGCAGCGGACCGACTATGATGACAGAGAATCCAAATAAAATTGATAGACCTCCCTCATTCATAATCATAAGTCCGATTATTACAGAAGCCAAAACCCCAGCACCTATTAAGATGTTTGTAGCAATATTTAGAAATTTCGCCCAAAAATTCATGTCAAATCCTCCAAAATGTAATTATTTGTATAAGTATAGCACATTATGGTAGGTCTGTCAATAGCACATTTCGTGCTGTGATATATTTATCATGAGGTGATTATAATGGATTTGCGGCGAATTAAAGATTTAAGAGAAGATGCAGATTTATTTCAATGGCAGATAGCGAAAATATTAAATATAAGCGAACGCGCATACTCAAGCTACGAAACAAGAGACAGGCAAATTCCTTTAGACGTTCTCTATAACCTCGCCGATTTCTATAACACGAGCGTTGATTATATAATGGGCAGGACAGATGAAAAAAAGCCCTATCCGAAAGGAAAAAGAAGGGAAAATATTTAAGGGCGAGGATTTAATTCCTCGCCCGTAGTTCTTAAAGGTGATACCCATGAAGGGAGTTTCTGCAAGAACATCGGAGTTGAGCCGCCGAGGTATAAGAACCTATATCATTATAGCATTTTTTATGATGACAGCCAAGATGTTTATTGGATATCAGTATTAATTAAAATATAGGTGTCAAACAGGGACGATATAAAAATAATTGACAAGTCTGTAAATTTATGTTATAATCAAGAGAGTTGCGAGAAAACACCTTAAAATTCCGACAAAATGAGAGAATTGAAATGAAAAATATGAGTTTTAAGAAAATAATTCTGCTGAGTTATGTAATAATAATATTTTTTACAATGGCTCTGGCTGTAGTGTCAGCAATCGGTATGGTTAATATGTCAAACCGTACGGTGGATAATTTCCAACAGATTACCAAGCCTTTCGAGCATATGGTTGATTTTTCGATAACTTACGGATATGTGCGTACAGGCATACGCGATATAGCGCGCGCTTCAACAGACCAGGAAATTAACAGATACAAAACGCAGATTGAAGTGAATCTGACTGCGTCTTTGGAACATATTACGGATTATCGCAACAGAGTAAACACTTACATAACTGACACGCATAAACGCAGCATCGTAGAGGAACTTTACAACTCAATGGTTGATTATGACAGAGTTGTTCGCAGCCAGCTGATTCCCGCCGGCATGAGTTATGATGCAGCCGCAGTATACGCTATTCTTGAAGAAGGAAACGGACTGGTTAAATACGACGAGCAGATACGGCAGAGTCTGAGCGAACTGAGCAATTTAAACTCCGAACAGGGCTACTACAGCGTTGAGCAGGCGGAAAGAAGCTTCAGAATCAATATTACTGCCGGTATTTCGGGAATATTTGTGGTTCTGATTGCTGCCGTGCTGGTTTATAAGTTAGTCGGCAGGCAGATTAACGCGCTGATTAAAGTTACGAAAGCCGCCGATAAGATTTCGATAGGCGATATCGAAATAGATGGTTTGGATTCAGGAAATACATCGGCAGAGAATGAGGTTATTCTTCTTGAGCGCGCTTTCTCGCGTATGATAGAAAGTTTCAAGAAGCAAGCGTATATATTAGCACGGATAGCCGAAGGGGACTATACTTCGAGGGTGGAAGTTCGCTCCGACAAAGACGTAATCAACTTAGCAATTCAAATTATGCTTGATGAAACGCTGGCAGTGTTAAAGCAGGTAGCCGATGCAGGTGTGCAGGTTTCGGACGGTTCGAGGGAAATCGCTTCCGGCGCGCAATTGCTCGCCGATGGCGCGGCACAGCAGTCGGCGACGGTTGAGCAGCTTTCGGCTTCAATGTCTGAAATGGCGAGAATGACCAGGGAAAACGCAAGCAAGGCAGACAGGGCGGCAAGCCTTGCGGCTAATATTAAAGACAACGCCGAAAAAGGCAACCGACAGATGCATGACATGATTGAAGCTGTTAAGGATATAAATCAGGCGAGCCAGAACATAAGCAAGGTAATTAAAATTATTGATGATATTGCTTTCCAGACGAATATCCTTGCGCTTAACGCTGCTGTCGAGGCAGCGCGCGCAGGTCAGCACGGAAAAGGTTTTGCTGTTGTTGCGGAGGAAGTGCGGAATTTAGCGGCAAAATCCGCAGAAGCCGCTAAGGATACCGGCGTGATGATTTCAAATTCTATGCAGAAAGCTGAACTCGGCTCACGTATAGCGAGCGAAACAGCCGCAAGCCTTGAGGAAATCGTAGCCGGAATTATTGAAAGCAATCAAATTGTCGGCGACATAGCGATGCAATCAAACGAGCAGACAAGCAGCATTGAGCAAATAGACAAAGCTATAACCCAGGTAGCGGAAGTTATTCACCAAAACAGTGCGACCGCCCAGCAGAGCGCGGCGGCTTCCGACGAAATGAAGGGTCAGTCTGCGGCATTAGAAGAGTTGATTATGCAGTTCCAGCTGCGTGAGCAAAATAAGTACGGGAAATAAAACAGGCTCCTGAAATAAATTTAATGAACGAGGTGTTACAAAATGTTAAAAAAAGAAAATCTGCTTTCCGTTTCGGAACTCAAAGGCGCAAGTAAAATTAACGCAATGTCTGAAGGTCAGTTTGAAAACTACTGCAGAAGCGTAAACACATTTATCGACAGTTTCCCCGCGCAAGCGGATAAGCTGCGAACGGCATCAGACGAGCAGAACTTTAAAAATGCGGAAAAAATACTTTCAGAGATTTGCGCGATACTGGAAACCATATTCGCGAGCGGGCTCGCGGCAGATGCGAAAAAGCAAATCCATGCACTTCAAAAAGGGGACACAGACCCGAGTACGCTTGAGGCATTTATAGAAAAGTTTATTTTAAATACCTCATCGTTGTCAATTGATATTCAAATGGCGGCACGTAAAAAATCAACGGCGCCATCTCCGCAGGTAAGGCAGATTTTCTCTGCCGGTTCATCAGGCGGCGGTCCGGTTATTTTAGCTGTTGATAACGCTATTATGTTCCTGAACACGCTTAAAAAACTTTTACAAGGCACCCATTACGACCTTCACTGCGTATCTTCAGCGAATGATGCACTTGATTTTGTGAACAAAGGAAACCGCGTTGATTTGTTCTTATTAGATATAGAAATGCCCGGCATGGACGGCTACGAGCTTGCGCGCAGGCTTAAAGGGCAAGGGCAGGGAGCACCCGTTGTTTTCGTAACGGCAAACTCTGCAAGAGAATACGTAGATAAAGCAATCGCGGTAGGAGCGGAAGGGCTGCTCATGAAGCCGCTGCGCTCACATCAGTTACTTTCAAAGGTAAAAGAATTTGTTTAATATTTAAAATTCTAATAAGCTTGCCCCCGCTGATAAAAATCAGCGGGGGATTACTGTCACTTGTTCGCCAGCCATTTGTTCATATGCTTTAAAAGCGTTTTTGAATCTTTAATAAACGCATCATTTACCGCCTGTACTCCGCTCAAATCTCCCGCTTTAGCCATTCTTTCCATTTCTTTCGCTCTCAGCGATAATTCTTTCGCGCCGATTCCGGCAAACGCGCCCTTGATAGTATGGATGTTTATGGCGTAATCGCGCAAGTTTTCTTCACTTACATTATACAGTTTTTCAATTTCTGCCGGGATATTTTCCGCATAGGAGGTGAGGATTTCCACGAACATTTCCATGTCGTCTTCATATAGCGAAAGCCCGAGTTTCATGTTTATGCCGGGAATATCGTCAGTTGAGAGCTGAGGCGCAGATTCAGACGGCGGCGGCTGCCTGCTGCCGGCTGTCGGCTGTTTACCGTCTTTCATTATCCACTTGCGAACTACCGCGTCTAACTTCATAACGTTTATAGGCTTTGACAGGAACGCCCGGAAACCTTTGGCAAGGAACATCTCTTCGTTTCCGACCGCCGCGTTTGCGGTAAGTGCAATTATAGGCATATTCACAGCGTAATCTGTACCGAGAGCCCGAATATGGTCAGCGGTTTCAATACCGTCCATACCGGGCATCATGTGGTCCATGAATATGGCGTCATAAACAGGCGCAGCAGCTTTAATTGCGTCAATAGCGTCCTGCCCGCTCATCACGCAGTCAACCTTCATTTTATACTTGCCGAGCATACCCTTAGCTACATCTAAGTTAGTCGGGAAATCGTCAACAATTAAAACACGTGCATAGCTTAAATCAGGGCGCACAAGTGTACTCACGGTTGTCACTTTCTTTTCTTCATAACGGAACTCGCGAAGATTATTAATCGTTTCCGTGCTGACGAGCTCATCGTTGACATATCCCTGACGGATTTCAACACGAAATACAGAGCCGAGCCCGTGTACGCTTTCCAGCTCAATATCACCGCCCATGAGTTCAGTGAGCTTTTTGGTAATAGATAAACCTAAGCCTGTACCCTCAATTTTGCGGTTCGCCTGCGCATCTACCTGATGATAGTCTTTGAAAAGCCGCTCCGCATCTTCCTTACGGATGCCCATTCCGGTGTCTGAAACGGAAATTATGAGTTTTACATCTTTTTCATTCTCGCGCTTGCAGCTTACCTTTAATGTAACTACTCCTTTTTTCGTATACTTAAAAGCGTTGCTGAGCAGGTTGTTGAGAATCTGCCGGACACGTAAATCGTCGCCGTGCAAATAACTGTATAAACCTTCCTCTATTTCCAAACTGAAAGTTATGGGCTTTTCGTCAATCTTAATAACATTAAAAGTAGCTATGTCGTTAAGCATACTCGCAAGCTGATAGTTCACCGGCGTTAAGGTAAACTTACCCGATTCCATTTTAGAAATGTCGAGAATATCATTTATAATACTTGTCAGCGTACTGCCGGAAGCATGGATTTTTTCAAGGTAATCTTTTGTGCTGTCGGTTGTTTCTTCTTCGTCCATCATCAGTTCCGTAAGACCCATTATTACATTCATGGGTGTGCGGATTTCATGGCTGATGTTAGCGATGAAGGCAGACTTGCTCCGGTTTGCTATCTCGGCGGCGTCACGCGCCTTACGCCGCTCGTAGCCGGAAATAGCAAGCGCCATGAGGTCTGCGAGCGAGGAGGCAAAGTTCTGCTCTTCTATTAACCATTCGCGCCCGCCGGGATATTCTTCGCACTTCTCTTGTTCAACGCAGACTACGCCGACTAATTTTCCGTCAATACGGATAGGGGCATCAAGCGCGGCGTTCACCCCGGTAGACTCATAAATACCGAAACCGCCAAAAATTGCCTTGCAATCTTCAATATTTGTCATGGTAATCAATCGCTCGGAGTGCAAAAGGTTCTTATACTTCTGCCGTCTTTCAAGCGTTAAATCATAAAAAGGCTTGACGCTGTGCTCTCCTGTAGCTCTGCTGTAGTAAGAAACACTTTCCAGGGCATTTCCGTTTTCTAATAGCATCCATATGCCTACATAATTAACACCCAGCGTATTGCAGCCCTCCTGCGTGATTAATTCGGCGGCGGCTTTCAATTTGCCGGAAGCAATAGCCGGTGAATTTGTAATTAATGCGAGTGTGTCGTTTAGTTTTCCCGCGTATTCATAGTTATCCGTGAGCTTACGTTCCATTTCCTTGCGTTCGGTTATATCGCGCGCAATACCTAAGATTCCGATTACATCATCGCCTACAATGAGAGGAACCTTTGTAGTTTCATAAAACGGATTTGTACCATTGGTATGCGGTATATGTTCCTCAATCGTAATTATGCGCCTTTCATTTATAACCTGACGGTCGATTTCATCATGTTCTCCTATTATCTGAGCAGAGAATCCGAGAGCTTTTCCGTCATATTCACCGACGAGTTCTTCCATGCTTTTTCCGAAATGCTCTAAAAGAGCCTTATTGCAGACTATAAAACGGGATTCTGTATCCTTTGTGAAGAGAAGGTCGGGGATTGAATCGAACAGCGTTGTAAATGTAGCTGTTTGCGTAGCGAGTTCGCGTGTGCGCTTTTCAACCAGAGTATGACGATTTATCGCGCTTGCTAACATAAGGCTTACCGAACGCAGAATCGCAAGCTCTTCCTCTGTATGAATACGCTCAACCTCGCAGTCACCGATACATAAAATACCCCATAAATGCTCGTCTAAAAACATCGGAATAACCGCAACAGCCTTTAAATCAAACATACTTATAAAAGTTTGCTCTTTTTCAGAGAATGTTGAGAGCGAACCGTTTATGCAGTCGCCGTGCAGGAAATAATCATCCCAGTCAAGACCGCCGTTTAGCTTAAAAGAGGTACGCATCCCTATTGGCACCGGCACTTTTTCTTTCGCTGTTTCACTATCCCAGGAATGAACCACTTCATGAAAGAGTGTACCATCCTCTGCTTCTGTCAGGCTTTGCCAAATATAAAGGCGGTCAGAACTCATCGAGGTTCCTATAAGCTCCAAGCAGGTTGAAATCATATCCGTCATATTTTCGCCGTCTTTGGTGGTGAGCAGCATAGCGGATGCTTGATTCACCGCTTGAAGCAGATTCTCCTGTTCTCTTAATTTCTCAGCTGTTTCGCGTATGCCGTGAATCATTTCGTTATGAATGAAAGAACTGGCTATGAGCAGGCTCGCGGAGCTTAGAATAGATATTTCTTCTTCTATGAAGTTCCGCTCTTCTTTATTATCGCCGAAGCCGACAAACCCCCAAAACTCGTCTTTAATAAATATAGGCACAACTAAGATTGAAATAATCCCTTCGGTCGTCAGCAATGCCTGCAGTTCAACGGACATTCCGCTTATAGGGCCGTTTATACAGTAACCGCCTGACAGCGTCTCTTCCCAGCTCGGAAATGTTTCATAATAGCTGTAGAGCGTTTTGTCTTCGTTATTTACTGTTTTCTGCTTCGACCATTCATATAATTGCGAGCAGTGAAGCATCCCGCCTATTTCGTGATTTTTCCAGATATACAGGCAATCTACCTTTACAGCTTCCGCAATGGTAATCATGCTGCGATACAGCGCATTTTCAAAATAATCCGCATCGTAATCGAGCAGCAGAACAGCCGCTTGATTTACCGCTCTCATCAGATTATCGCGGTATTCTATAGCTTTCATCATCTTTTCATGCTCACGCAAGTCGCGCGTGTAACCGATAACAACATCCTGGTCCTTATACTTAGCGCGAACAAGCGTAACTTCAGCAGGGAAAAGCACATCTTCATCGGGAATACGATGCAGCCACTCAAACTGACAGTAACCTTCTTCAAACGCTTGATTTACAAGCGCAACGGCTTTTACGTCTGCGCGCTGTCCGTCAGGTTGGATTTCCGCTGAGCATTCCATAAGGAAACGCTCGATATATTCAGCCTTGTCCCTAAATTTATACAGCCGCACAGCCGCTTCGTTGCAGTCTATGGTAGAGAGGTCTCTTGCCCAGATTTGCGCGCACAAAGGCGAGGTGTCGAGCATGAGCATCAGGCGCTCCTGAGCTTCTTTCGCTCTTTTTGAAAAGTGCATTATTATGAACCATGCTACAAGCAGGCAAAGGACATAAAAAGCATACAGCGCGCTTTGAATCGTGTCTAAATAGCCGAAGAAATATTCGCTGCTTATATCCGCGCCCACCATGCCCACTACGTTACCGTAAGCATCGTGAACAACCGCGTAAGCTACGATTAAATCGCCCCAGTCCGACTCGCTTAAAAATCCCGCGGAATAAACTGTTTCACCATAAGCAATTTGCTGCATGGCGACATCCCAGTCGTCTTCATCTCCCGGTGCCGACCAATAATCAGAACCGATAGGTTCCGCGTCTAATACGTACATTATACCGTCGTCTTTGAAAACCACTACATAAATATATTCCAGCACACCCGCTTCTTTAATTTCTCCAAAATGTCTGTTCATTTCGAAATAGTATTCTGCAAGCGGGTCGCCCTCTTCAAGCAAATTCCGAAGACGCTCGGCAGTGGAAAAACGTTCGGGGTCAGCTTTAACCGCCGCAACAAACTCTAAGTAGCGGTCAATATCAAACTCGATTGTATGCTTGGACGCGGAAGCCACACCCTGAACAGTGTTCATCATGTGCAACTCAAGCACATAATGCGTCAAGTTGTAAATAATTAAATGTAAAATAATGAAAGCGGTAACCATCGCCGACATTATGATTATGACAGTACGGTTTTTTTTGAAATTGAATCTTTTTTTCATATTTTTCATATGTAAACTCCGATTATGTGTTTTTTCCATACCTTTTTAAAGTATAACACAAACCTGTTGCTTAGTCAACCAATTTATGCTATTATGTAAGTATATGTATTTCGGAGGGTATCAAGTTTGAAACAGAATAGACCTCTTGCGAAATTAAACGCAAGAGGTCTAATGCAATCAGACAATTTCACCAACTTCGCTCGTGATAGATTTTCGGAAGTTAGCGAAAATGCCTATTGGAGCGGGGGGATGTTGTTTTCGCTGCGCACTCCTTCGATATGAATCAGACGCAGGTCCTCATAAAAGTATGTATCCACAGCCCTGTTAATTGAATCATAAGTATGTGCCGCGATGAGGATATTGTCCGGCGTCGGGAGTTCACCCGTTTCGAGCACAACTAAGTTATGCTGCCAGTTGATTCCGTCGAAGCTGAGCTGAACAAAATCGCCCGGCTGCGCCATGTAAAGCGGCTGAATACTGCCGAAGGGCCCCGCCCCCTTGTTGCTTGTGAGGAAACGTGCAAAGTATTCCACTCCTGTCCAAGCAGGCGCACGGTCGTTCAGCGAACGATAATACCAGCCGTAGTGCGGGGTGAAGTTCATGATGCCGGAGCCGGCGTAAAGGACCTGGGAAGCGAAGTTGGTGCAGTCGCATATAAACCCTATAACACTTATTATTCTCCTTTGCAGAGTATATCATATCACAAACAACAATGTCAATTGCATTTCAGATTGAACTCTACGGTTTCAATATTCACAGTGTTTCTACGTGTATTTTTTGATTTCTCGCTTGTCACTGTAATTTTGTTTATAAACTTCATTAAAAACTGCCGCTTTTCTATGTCGGTAAGAAGATTCCAGTTTTCTTTCAAACTTAAAATAATATCTTCTTTTTTGAGCAGTAAATCCGCTTCTTCAGGCATCTTTAATTTTTCAAGTTCAGTATTTATAAATTCCCTGTCTTTATTTATTTTTTGATTCATACTCTTGTATGCGTTAAAATCAAGTTCATTTTCCACATACAGGCTTAGTATTTCGTTTTCTTTCGCAGACAGCTTATTTAACCTCTTATTATAGCTCTCTATGGACTTTAAGCGATTTATATCTGATTTTTCCTGTCTTTCAAACTCTATATCCCCGCCTACAACAAAATTTGAAATCCTCGAAATGTAATCATTAAAAACAACTTCTATTTTGTTATGTTTTATCTCACCTGAAGGACAGCCAACGAATTTATCTATACAGCGGTATGAACCGTGGTAATTTTTTGTACCGTCTTTGAGGGTGATATATCTGTTATGCGTAGTCAGCTTTTTTTGGCATAAGCCGCATATAAGCACTCCTAAAAAATAATTTTCTTCCCGTGGCTTCTTTGTTGGGGCAATAATGGACGCTCTTTTTAAAAGTTGCCCCGCCTCATTAAAAAGCTCTTCCGGTATAATAGGCTCATGCAACCCCTCATTTTCAGAATAATTCTCATCATCGTCAACGAAATGCCGTACCTTGCCTATATAATTGCAATTTTTGAGAATATTTCTCACGTTTTTTCTACACCACATCGCCGCATTTTTTTTAGTTGGCACTTTTCTCATGTTCAAAGTTTTGGTAATACTGTTTATAGACATACTGCGGTTCACAAACATATCGAATATTTCCTTTACAACCCGGGCTTCTTCCTCGTTGACTGATTGTATTTTTTGCCCGCTTGCCCTGTCATATCCGTAACTTGCGTGTGACGAACACAGAGTATATCCCTCTTTTACTTTTCTTTCCCGTCCGAGTTTTACCCGCTCAATTATGTTTTCGCGTTCAAATTCTGCAAATATTCCTATGATTTTCAAAAACATACGCCCTGACGCGGTTTGTGTGTCTATGCTTTCCATTAAGGAGTTGAAAGCGCAGTCGTGCTGGTTAAATAAATCCATAAAATGGATTAAATCCGATGTGCTTCGGGTTAAGCGGTCAATTTTGTATACAAGTACGTTCTTTACTAATCCGCCTCTTATATCCTCTATCATTCGGTTAATTGCCGGGCGGTCTTTTATATTTTTTCCGCTTAGACCCTCGTCCATATAAATATTAAATATAGTCCAGTCTTTTATCTGGGCAAAATCTTTCAGTTTTTGCTCTTGAGCTCTTATAGAAAAGCCCTCTTGTGCCTGTTCTTCAGTTGAAACCCTTATGTAAATAGCAGTTTCCATGGTCAACTCCGTCTTTTATTCCCTCTGCTCTCTTTTTTCTCGGAATAGAGGTTTTTACAAAGAAATTTATCATTTCTCTCTGCAATTCCTGCGGGAGAGTTATTTTTTTGTTGCTCCCGCTTTGTATTATTTCGCTTCTCATTACAATCACCTCGCTAAAAGTATAATCTCTACTTATGTTTATGCTATGGACGTGCTATAAAATCACAACCCCAAAACTCTGTACAGAGCTTCGCAAAAATTACCGCAGCACGTTGCACTGCAGCCAATTACGCCTTTAGTGTCGGATATTTGCTGACCGCCTTCCGATTCGCCCGGGCGGATACGTCATTACCGTGACGCACAACGGTATTATAATCATTATGAAACTGGCAGAAACGAGCCGGATAATACAACACTCAAACAAATAGCTGTTTTTTTTAATGTCTCTCTTGATTATTTGCTTGATATTACTGATAACCCTATTCCCTTGAACAATGAGGACAAACCGGAAGTGATTCAAAAAACATTGAAAGAAGTAATTCAAGATTCCGATGAGCTTTCCAATGAGAGCAAAGCGGATTTGTTGAAGCATACTGATTTATTAAAGTTGCGTGACAGGGCAGGGCTTATTGAAACCGCTTCTGAATTTTATATTAAACCTGTCGAAAGTTAGAATTTATCTTTCGGAATGGTTGAAATGGATTTTCAACATTTAGAGAGGTGACATAATGTCAGCGGTGCTTTTTGTTCCGAAACTTTTATTAAAGCTAACCCTGTTGATTATCGGCGGGGTTTTGTATGTTGTTACTTTTGCCTTTACAATTATTGCCGCACTTTCTTCTTGCGTTACGAACATTATAGGCACTCTTCTCATAATGGGGGGCGTTTTAGGCGGTGTGCTTAGTTTGTATAGGTATAGTCAAGACGGTGCTACATTGCAGGAAAATATATTTATGGTTTTAGCAATTTTATTCTTAATTGCGATAGGGGTTATTCTTCTTTTTTTGCCCGTAATTGGTGCACATCTTACTAAAATTCCTTTATTTATTTTTGAGCAGGCGGGGAAAATATCGCTGACTATCGAAAAGAAAGTGAAACCCGGCGTAGTTTCTTATAAAGCGTTATTACGTGACACCCAAAGAAATTCAAGTTTACCTGTCAGAATTGAAGCCGTGGATTTATTTTTGGAAGCACGCGCAAGAGCTGAAAAAGAAATCCTCGAAGAACAAAAATATGGAAGCAACTACATTGACAGACTCGTTAATAAAGAAAGAGAACGTCAACGCAAAGCCGAAAGAAGCCGAAAAAGAAATGAAACTGCTCGTGATGAAATCATAGAACGTAAGCAACAGAAAGATAACGCGATGGTGCCCGAAAGCAAACCAAAACAGGGCGGCAATTTTAATGAAGAAAACCTTATCCATACGACAGTCAGAAAAGAAAAAGTGCGCTCAAAATCCGAAGTCATCATTGCTAATGCGCTTCATTACAACAACATTGAATATAAGTATGAAGGCGGTATCTTTCTAAAAGGTAAACTGTATCGCCCAGACTTTGTCATCAAGCATGGAGGAAAGCAGTTCAAAAACAGGAGGAAATGTCATGAAGTATGAGTATAAAAGCGAACAGTTATTTCTCGATAAAATCAACGGTGGTTTTCGTGATTTAGAGGAAAATCATTTTTATGATTTAGGAGAGTAATTAAATAAACATGGTAAAGAAGGTTGGGAGCTAATAAGCGTTATACCGTGTTCTTTTGATAAAACAGCTAAATACGAATATAACAAAGAAGCTATAGAAACGAATCCCCAAAGATTTTATGCAGACGGTTCATTTAAAGACAAATTTAGTTTTGACCTTGATGAAATTTATCTCATATTCAAAAGAGTATTATAAGGGTTACGCCTTTTTCGTGCGAAAATCTAAACAATTTAATTATTCCCTACAAATAATTAAATTGTTCAAAGGAATAATT
>JAITFV010000303.1 GCA_031281115.1 Oscillospiraceae bacterium
TGCGCTCACGCAGCGGAAACCCGTTTAAATTGAAACTGTGGAACAGTTTTCAATTTAAACGATTATAGTTAGTTAAATTTAGATTGGAATGATTAAAGCCCTTGACTTGCAAATTAAAGCGATAGAAACCGAGAAATATGCGATTGACTTTTTCGCCGTTTTATGATATTATAAAGGAGCGAAAATATTTTCCACGCTCAGCAGAGCGTAGTACATGGAGTTTATAAACATGATGATATTAAACATAAAGAAAAGGTCGTTTACGTTTAAGTTGCTTTGGGCGTTTTTATTTCAAGTTGTTTTTTATTTTTTATATTTTATTGTTACCGTCAGACCAGTTAGAGGGGGGTAATATCGCTCTTTTTAATTCAATAATTGTAATATCTTGCATACTCGGTATTTTATGGATAATTTATCTCGTAGACCAAATTAGATACTGGTTGATAACTCCCTTTGCACTTTATTTACTTGCTTTATTTTACAACAATCCCGATGCCGCATTGTCTTTTTCAGATGCGTCTAAGAGCGGAATAATGAGTTTTCCGGATAGATTTAGTACAGTTATAATATTTGTTCTTATTTTCTTTGCTCAATGTGTAGTATGTATAATAAAGTGGATAGTAAAAGTGATTATTATTAATTCAAAATCTTATAAAAATAAAACCAACGCAACCGAGTAATCATTAATAAAAATCTAACATGGTAAAAGCGAAAATCGAGCAGTATAAACAGAACGGCGATAAAATCATACTAACCCGCGATACGCACGGAATCGACTACTACAATACGCAGGAAGGCAGACTTCTGCCCAAACACCGGCAATGGCACCGATTTTTTCAATGATATAAGAAGAATCGAGAACGCTTTGCTCACTATGAAATCATGTCAGATTGAGGTAATAAACGATGATTAATACCGGGGAAATAAAAAACCGAATAGTGCAGTGGATTGCAGATTATTTTAAGAAGAATGCAAGTCCTGACACCAAAGCCGTCATCGGTATCAGCGGCGGGAAAGACAGCTCAATCATTGCAGCACTTTGTGTTGAAGCGCTCGGCAAAGAGCGCGTTTTCGGCGTTCTCCTGCCGCAGGGCAGGCAGCACGATTTTGACGTGTCTTATGATTTATGTAAAACCCTCGGTGTTTCTTATATTGAATTAAACATTGAAAAATCGGTTAATGCTTTGTATGACGGCATTATAGCAGCCGGGCAAGCGCTCAACGATATCGCAGTTTTCAACACGCCTGCACGGATTCGCATGACCGCGCTTTATGCAGTAAGCGCAGTCATTTGCGGCAGGGTCGCCAATACCGGCAATCTCAGTGAAGATTACGTCGGCTACTCTACCAAGTTCGGTGATTCGGCGGGCGATTTCAGCCCGCTGTCTGATTTAACAGTCACGGAAGTTAAAGCCGTCGGATACGAAACCGGACTTCCCGCCCGATTCATTGATAAAGTTCCGCTGGACGGACTCTGCGGAAAAACAGACGAGGATAATCTCGGCTTCTCTTATAAGATTTTGGATAAATATATCCGCGAGGGAGTTTGTGAAGATGAGGTTGTAAAACGGGAAATTGACAAGCTTCACGCGCAAAGCCGACATAAATATACACCGCTGCCGGCTTTTAAACTTTAGAATTATTTAGAATGCACGGATAATGCTTATGATGTTCATTTTTAGAGAGGTGAGTATATTGAACAGAAATGAATTTTATGAAATGATTTTTAAGAAATATTTACACATCGTTAAAAATATAGTAAAAGCCACAATATACTCACGGAATCTCGCCGATATAGAGGATTGCGTGCAAAATGTCTTGGTTGCGGCTCTTCAGAAGCAAGATTTGCAAGCACACCCGAACATCGAGGGCTGGCTTTACATAACAGGCAGGAACATAGCCATGCAGTTCAACCGCGAGCATCTGCGGCGAGAAAAGATTATTAACACCGATGATGTTGAATTGTCCGAAAGCGGATTCACAGACAGACTGATTGAAGATATTGAATTTGAACGGCTGAAAGAACAGGATTGTATACAAAATGTTTTAGGTGCGCTCTCGAAAACCGAAAAGCACTTTTTTTATTTAAGGTATATAAAGAAATACAGCAATGGGCAAATCAGCACTATGACAGGAAAAACAGAGGCTGCGGTACGTGTCAGATATACTCGACTCAAAGAAAAGATAAAAAATCTTATAAAAAATATGTAACAAATGCGTTTTCGTGTGATTAATAACATGAAGACTAAAACGGGAGAGGGATTATTATGCCGAAAAAATATAATGAACTTACTTTGGAAGAATTACGTGCGCTTCTTTTAAGAGGCGAGCTTATACACAAAAACATGGAACAGGAAGACTACGTTATTCTTATGGAAAAAGAGTTTGAAGCGGCAGAACCCGACAATGATGTCATAAGGATTTGCGCCCTTGCCCTCGGAAAATACGATGATTATAATGAGCTTGATGAAATTAACATTGATATTAACGAGTTAATTAATAAAACCGCCCCGAAAACATCTTCAATAAAGTTAAAAATCAAGCGTTCTCTGCTTATTGCCGCCGCAATAACCGCAGCCCTCTCGATTACACAGCTTGTTGCAGCGGCGTTCGGGTTCAACATCTTAGGATATATTTTCAATTTTGAGCAGGAACGGCTCGTTGCCGAATATAATCCCGGACCGGATTATGACGCAACCGGCGAAATGACTTTTGAAATCTATGACGCCTTCTCCGATGTCCCTGCCGCTATGACGATTTTTGTTCCGCAAGCAATAATTGAGGATTTTTCATTCTCCTATGCTTCTTCTCTTAATATCGGAAATAATATTTTCGCCTATAAATTTGTGTTTACACGCGATGATGCTGTTTTATCATTTCACATTGATAAAGGCATGGATGTCTATATACAAAAAGAGGAGGACTTCTTGGAGGAATACAGCGCAAGCGGCAAAGATTTCACAATTTACAGAGATTTTGAGCAGTTTTATAAGGTGACTTGGATTGAAAACGGACATCTGTTTGATATAGGTGTAAACCTGCCGCTTGAGGAAATTAAAAATACTTTAGAAAAATTTTAAATTTTTATGTAACAAATGGATTTGGACGTGATATATAGGTAGAAGAATAATTTCAGGAGGAGAAAATAATATGAAAAAACGTATTCTATCTATGCTTGTAACGGCAGCAATGGTTTTCTCGGCGGCAGCGGTGATGCCGGTGACGGCAGGTGCAGATTTAAGCGGAGCACTTCACGACTTCAGCGGAACCTGCGGTTTCTGCGACGGTACACTCGTGCGGCGCGACCTCGGTAAGTTTACTTCGGTTCGTTTGAGAAGCGGCGGTGCAGGAAGCGGTGCAGGCGGCGGCAACCCTTTTGACGGCTGGGCTTTCGACACGCCTAATATGTCAAGGGCAGGCTGGGAAACTTACAATGACACCTGGGAACATGCAATCACCCCCGTGACCTCTGCCGAACTGCAATCTGCCGAGTATCTGGTGCTTGAAGTTGACCGCCCGATGAAATCTTCGATTCATTTTGCGAGCAACATACTCGACCCTCATACACGTTTTACGCCGGAGCAGGTGTTCGACGGACAGAACACTATAATGATTCCCATGTCAATGATTGGTGGACGCGCGCAATTCCTCAACAGGGATATTAGCTCTTTTGACGGCTTTTTAAGGATAGAATTTGCTTACGCCAACGCCCCTGAAACAAACTCAAATTCTCTTGACAGGCTTGGGGATGTATCCGCGCTCGGTGTTACTGCGGCTTACATTCTGCTGCGTGACGACTGCGAGGGTGACAAAGTTTCAACGCCTTTAATTTCTGCACAGGATAGAGAGTGGACACGGACTTTTTATCTCGCGAGCGAAACAAGAGGCGCTTCGATTTATTACACTCTTGACGGCTCAACGCCAAGTTCGCTTTCAACGCCTTACAAGGGGAATCTAATAAATCTTCCGCAAGGAAAAACCACTACAATCAAAGCAATCGCAATAAAAGACGCCATGGAGGACAGCGAAATACTAACCGCCACGTTTGCGATTCCGTCTGCAAACGCTACTACCGCCGGCGGTCCTGGTGTCCTTCCCAGTGTTGGGGGATGGCGAGTTTTCTCAATTTCATTTAATCTGAACGGCGGAACTTCATCAGCTATAAATAACAGAACGACAGATGCAAACGGCAGAATCACACTTCCCGCTGCACCTACGAGAGCAGGTTATACTTTTGCGGGCTGGTTCACAGCCGCGGCAGGCGGCACACGGACAGAGGCAGACAGAGTATACACGGCAGATACTGCACTTTTTGCACAGTGGACAGCGAATCAAGTTCAGTCTCAGCCTGTAATTGCACATAAATTCACTACCGCCGATGCGTTGAATATTCTGCGCTATGTTGCAGGTATAGTCACACTGACTGACGAGCAGCGGGAAAGGTACGGCATTAACGGCGGCGGTAATATTACCACTGCTAATGCGTTGCGCATACTGCAAATCGTTGCGGGGCTTGAAGAGCTGCCCGAACCCGAATCGGAAACCACGCCGGCGCCTATGGGCAGAGTTTCAGGGGCTGCCGGCGATAGCGGCAGAGCGCCGCAGGGCAGCGGTTCCGGCGGCGGAGGTAGTGCGGGTGCAGGTGGTGGCGGTAATGAAGGCTTTGACCGGGAAAATCGCGACCCTTGGGCTGAATATCTCAATATCAGAAGCCATACGCGGTGGCCTAATGCAACCCTCTGGGCAAACCTTGACGGAACTTTCCCTGTCAGAGAATACCCGAAGCCATATACCCCTCCCTCCATTTTGCCCTCGAATCCCGATAATGAAAACAGCAGCGGCGACAGCGACAGAGGTTCGGGCGGAAGCGGAGGAGGAGGAGGCGGGGGTCCACCGCCGCCGGTTCTTCCGCAGTTCAGAAACCTCGGTGAGCTTTTCACAAGGTTTCTCTCCGCAGAACACAGAATTACCGATACCGGTGCCGGCTTTACTTTTTCAAAACCCGAGCGCGACAGATTTGATTATATTGTTCCGGTCAATGTTGAATTTATGAACATTGAGTTTATTAATGATAACGCCGAAAAAGCACTGCCGATTTTCAGCTTGCTCTCATCGTGGAGGAATGTTACTTATTACAATAGGGATGACGACAGTGAAATAGACGAAATGTATTTTTGGACGAACCTTTATGTTTACGGTCAGATAAATATAACAATTACCACAAATAACCTCACTTCTGTTGATATAGTTCTCTGGCCCTGGGATGAGATTTTCGTCTATGTGAGCGGGTATGATGGTGCTTTCATGGCTAAAGTCGAAAGCGGAACTTTTGAGAAGTTGCTTTCGTATCTTATACTGTTATCCATTTAAGAAGTGGATATAGTCCTTTAACTTAAAAAGCGTTTCGCTTTTTAAGTTAAAGGGGCTTGCGCTGTTGCGACAGCGCCCGCTGCGCTCACGCAGCGGAAACCTGTTTAAATTGAAACTGTGGAACAGTTTTCAATTTAAACGATTATAACAGGGTTCCGCGCTGTCGCAGTACACCCATACACAGTTAGGAATTGCCAAAAACAACCGTATTTTTGCAAAAAAGAAAAACCCATGAAACCGCAGTATCAAAGGCTTTACAGTACAAGCTGAGAATCGGACTCGAACCGACGACCTGCTGATTACGAATCAGCTGCTCTACCAACTGAGCTATCCCAGCAAAAATTGCTATTGCAAAAAGCAAAAAAAAATGCTATACTATATTTTACAGTAGATTTTGTTTTTTGTCAATAGATAAAATTTCTGGGAAAAGGAGTGAAAATCATAGAGTTAAAAAGAAAACCCGCCGAAATAATTATTCGTGCTGTTTGTGGCTTCCTCGCGCTTTTCACTCTTTTTATGCTTACTGTATCGTTGGTTTTTTCGTTAGGCGGGGATGCGCCGAGCCTCTTCGGACGGAACATTTATATAGTCAGGACCGACACTGTAGAGTTTTTGAAGCCGGGTACCGCGCTGTTTACGCAGTCTGTGTCCTTTAACGAAATTCACCCGGGTGACATCGTAGTCTTTAACAGCCTCGATGGCAGCAAAGCAGGGCTCGCGGAGGTTGAAACAGTTCAGGAAAGCGATAATGTTTACAGGTTTGAGGCAATCGGCGAGAGCGGTGCGGAAATCACGCTTGCAGGCAGCCAGATTGTCGGGCGAGCCACGCAGTACAGCGACTTTTTCGGTGCAGTCATCGGTTTTGCAAAGTCGGCGGCGGGCGTAATGATAATCGCTGTAATTCCCTGCATGATTATTTTGATTTTTGAAGCTTCCAAGGCCATTTTCGGGGTTTTCCGAAAAGACGGAGAAATACGGCCCGTTAAGAAGCAAAGTGAAATCCCGACCTATGTTCCGCGCCAGAAAATCTCGGGAAGAAACACAGTTAAAGAAGAATTAAAAGAAGAAAGCGAAGAGGACGATTACGGCAGAATGCTCGCAGAAATCGCCGAGAAGGATGCGACTTTTGCGGATTCGCCCTATTCCGATAACGAAGACGACTTCCCGCTGTTCAGGCAGCCGGTTTCTAAAACCGTAAATATTAATAAACCTGCGTCTGCGCCACGGATTGCACCGCTCTCGCAGAAGCGCCTTAATCAAGCGATTGCCGAGGTAAATGCGCGGAAGGTAGAAAATACCGGGCGCATTACCGACCGCTTTCCTTTTAATAAGACTGATGAAATCATGACGATTACGCCTACAGGAACCGACACCTCCGCAACTTATGAAGTCGGTACACTGAAGGAAATCAAGGCTATGCCTGCCCCCGTGACCGAAAACGTCAAGAAATACACACCCAAGAAGAACACACCTGCGCAGCGTGTGGCTCAGACTACGTCTATTCCGAGCCTTGACCGGCTTCTGCGCGAAGAAGACCCCGAGGTCGAAAATGCACCGTATAATATCGAGGATATATTGTTTTCCATAGACAAAAAACGATAAAAAACTGCTCCGTCATCCTCCCGCACTGCTGTATCTTTTAACCGCAAAATCGAATATTTTCTTAACGGCAAAGAACAGCACAACCGGTATAATCAATCCCCACAGCAGGTAGAACAGCGGGAGATTTTCAAACAGTGCCATGACAGGGAAATTCGCGATTACAAAAACGGGAATTAAAAATATACCGAGCCTTTGCAGCCAGTTGTTGTAAATCTGCATCGGCATATTGTTGAAATCCCACATTCTGTCTGCAACATCGGTGACTGCCTGAACTTTTACAGCCCAAAATGACAATAAATACGGAATTAAGAATATGGAATAAGTCAAAACAGTGCCGCTTATTATCAGGCAGATATATGTCACAATTTGCACAAAACCGGCTTCCAAACCTAATCTGCTCCACGAAACAGCAACAGTTATAACGCCGCCTATTATGTTGGGAATCGGAATCGCAAAATCTACCTCACGCATCGTTAAGTGAAACTGAGTGGAAATAGGTTTCACAAGCATTAAATCAAGCTCGCCGCCGCGTACTCTGTGCGGAATGAAAAAGAAGTTCATCATGAACATTCCGGTATAGAGCGCGGTAAGTAAAATAAAAGTGCCTATAAACAGCGTGATTTCATCGGGTGAAAGCCCGCCGACTGTGCTGTTTGTCTGATGTACGATAAAGGAATAAATCAGCTTTGTCGCGAGCCATGCACATTCGGCGCCGATGCCGATTATAAAATTCGCTCTGTATTCAAGCTGCTGCATAATGCAGATTTTCGCGAATTGTTTATAAACCCGCAGGTGTTTTCTAATTTCTTTCATGTAATAATATTCTCCCATATATTGTTAATTGTCAATTGTTAATTGTTAATTATCAATTGTTAATTATCAATTGTCAATTGTCAATTGACCGTCACCCCCTTGCGGCAATGTATTTTTTCATGCCTACCCGCCAGTAAAGCTTGGATAACCCCATGAAAATTAAAATCCAGACCAATTGCATTGCCACACCCTCGAAAACTTGAGCGCGCGTGGCGTTGCCGACGACGATATTAAGCGGAAAGTAAATAATGTACTGGAACGGCAGAAAGCGCAGAATCCCTACGATTGTCTCCCCGAATACGCCAATCGGGAATATACCGCCGCTCAGAATCGTTGTAACCACTCCCCAGCCGTTGAAAACTCCCCAGCCCCAGGTCAGCCAGAAGCTGGTCGCCGAGAGGAAATAAAACATCATGGCGTTTATTAACAGCGACAGCGGCGCGATAGCCAAAGCTACTAAAATATTCAAGAAGCTGAATTCTGCGCCGACCGTGAAAACAAGCACGATTAACAATACCGAACCTATAATTATTGCCATTAAATTTTCCACAACTTTTGCGCCGAGAAAGCCGACAATTCTATACGACATATGACCCACGGGCTGAACGAAAAAGCGGTTCATGTTACCTTCCATTATGTCGGACATTATATCGTATTCAAAGCCGGTAGCAACGATTCTTGCCATGATTGCCGCCATGACGATGTAGACAACCATTTGACTGTATTCATAACCGAACAGCACGGCTTCTTCCTCTGCCTGCCCGCCGTAAATCGCCGTCCACAGGAAAAGCTGAATAATAACCGTAAATCCGCCGCTGATTAAGCTCATCAGGAAATCCATCCGGTATTCCATCTTTGCCTGCATTTCAAGCTTGAATATGGCGGCATATTTTTTTAGGACTTTCATTATTTTCACCCGGTTCCACCCCCATTTTCGCCGTTTTCATACAGCTTGGTAATTGCTTCTTCAATAGTGGAATCGACAACTATATCAGATAGATTCCCGTCATATGCAAGAAGCCCCTCGTTAATGACAATCGCGCGCTTGCAAAGGCTTTCTATGTCGCCCACATAATGGCTTGTCAGCAGAATCGTTGCTCCTGTTTCCTCATTATAATGCCTTATGAATTCGCGGATTGTTTTCTGCGAAACAAAGTCTAAACCTATTGTCGGCTCATCTAAAAAGATAATCTTCGGGCGGTGAACAAGCGCGGCAATCAGCTCCATTTTCATGCGTTCGCCGAGACTCAAGCGGCGTACCTGCGTCTTCATCAGCGGCTCGACTCCAAGCAGCTCAACAAGCTCACCGACTGTCTTTTTGTATACAGCATCGTCAACTTCATAAATGCATTTGTTAAGATTAAAGGTTTCGATTGCGGGCAAGTCCCAGTTGAGCTGAGTTTTTTGCCCCATTACAATCGAAAAGCCCATCTTAAACGCTTTTTTGCGTTCCCAAGGCGTAAAACCGCCGACTGTCGCCGTGCCGCTCGTTGGAAATAAAATCCCGGACAGCATCTTTAAAGTGGTGGTTTTTCCCGCTCCGTTAGGCCCGATGAAGCCTACGATTTCGCCTGCCTCGATGTTGAAGTTAATGCCGTTGACGGCTTCTTTTTTGAGTTTTTTGCGTTTGATTACATTCCTTAGTGAATTCTTCAGCCCTTGTTCTTTTTGATAATAATCGTAATGTTTTTTTAAGTTTTCTACCTTGATTATCTGCATATTTGTCTCCTTAAATTTTTCTCTGTATAGTGATTTGAATTGAAACGACTATAGCAATTATAACGCGGTAAATTTGACAGCTGTATGTCATATTTTCTAAAAAGGCATAAAAATTCCCCGCACGAATGTTTCATCCGCACGAGGCTGCTCAACGTATCACGATTTAAACTAAATCGGTTTATAATACGGTGAAAGGCGGTTGAAACTATTCTGTTTTTGGACACAGCTATCCCATAAATAAGTAAAATCACCTGCGATTCTAACAATAACTCTCTTTTTCATTGACCTTTCACCACCTTTCTTTAATATGATATTGTTCATCTTAACATATATGGCAAGAAATGTCAAGGGTTATTTTTAATTTTGTTTAATAATTTTCGCCGATTTGATGAGCTTCCGCTTTTGTGCGGCTATTGACTTTTCCCGCCTCTGATGATATACTATCTATTACGAGGGTCATTTATGGCTGTTTCGGGCTTAAATTAAATGCCCATAATACCGTAATTTTTGGAGTGTGAATTATGCAAACTGATATTTTATTAGAAAGCGGCACCAACGAGCTTGAAATTATGGTTTTTACCATTGCGGATGTTCCTTTCGGAATTAACGTCGCAAAAATTACTGAAATCATGCAGTATCAGCCGATTAGGAAAATACCTAAATCTCACCCCAGTATTGAAGGTGTGTTTAAACCCCGTGATATTATTATTACGGTGTTTAATCTGCCTCGCTATTTGGGTTTTCCCGAGCGCGAAGAAACATACCGCGATATGTTCATGATTACCGGTTTTAATAACCTTCATGTCGCATTTCACGTTCATGCGGTGGAGGGTATTCACCGGATTAAATGGAGCGATATCGAAAAACCGAGCAGTGTCACACACAGCAGCGAAAACAGCGTTTCCACCGGAATAGCGAAAATAAACGGAAAACTGATTACAATTATTGACTTTGAAAAAATTGTTTCCGACGTCTGCCCGGAAACCGGGATTCAATTATCGGAGATTGACGCATTGGGACCGCGGGAACGCAGCATTAAACCTATTATTACCGCTGATGATTCGGTTCTGCTGCGGAAAATGATTTATCAAGCGCTTAATTCAGCCGGTTATGTTAATATTAAATCCTTCACCGACGGGCAGGAAACATGGGATTATTTAGCGAATGTACGCAAAAAAGTGGTAGAGCAGAATATACCGATTGAATCAGAAGTAACCGCTGTAATTTCGGATATTGAAATGCCGGTGATGGATGGGCATCACTTGTTAAAACTAATTAAAGAAGACAGAATTTTAAAGAAAATTCCCGTTATTCTCTTCTCCAGCCTGATTGACGAAGCTATGCAAATCAAAGGCGAGAGCCTCGGCGCCGACGCGCAGTTGTCAAAGCCGGAGATTGGCAGCTTAGTTACTACATTAGATGAACATATACTGTAATGGAAAAGCCGCTTTAAAAGCGGCTTGCCGTAAGAGTACAACGAAAAACCCCTATAAACACTAACAATTTTTAGGGAGTGTTGGGTGTGTGGACAAATAATTACAGCCACTTAAACTCCACACCCTCGAGAAACCAGTCAATGTTAATCTCGTAGTTTACATGGAAATTTGCATAAAGTCCGACTGTCAAATCCACCATTTTCTCACAACGTGATACGCATACTGTTTTTCGCCTAAAACGAGCAAACCAGTATCGCTACGGCATATTATTGCCCCCTTAGTTAATCTCCATGACAGAGTGACACCCCACACTTTACTCGGAATAGCGGGGAATACGGGCCACTCGAGTAATTATCACTTACATATAGTGGTAAAACATAATGGTTCTCCCATAAATCCAACAACTAAATTTCCAAATGTATCATTTACATGGGGGTAAAAATGAAAAAAATACTATTTATTCTTATCATTTCGTTTTTAATGTCAGCTTGCGGGATAAGTGAAAATCCCGCAAGGGATGGTGATTTAATCCAAGATTACAAAGAAATATTCGATGAATTGATTATTGCAAGTCAATCCGGACTTGAACCAATTCTTGAACTCGAAGAAGATAGAATTGAAAATGAAGAAAATCCCGGAGAAGATGAGCTTGAAATTGAAGAAGAACACGAGCAAGAAGAAATTATTGAAAAAAAGATTTTAGAACCTTTAATAATTATTGGTGAAGGACATGATTTTTTTACAGGAAATTATCGTATATGGGTAATTAGCTTTTGCGGAGTCGTTAAAGATTTAGAATACGCACACGAAAATGAAGACGAATATTACAATATTGATATGTATAGATTCGCAAACGTGATATATGAGCAAATGAATGATGAAAATATTCCTATTATTGTGTTTTTTGATAGAATACCTAATGATATTGTTGAATTAATTGAAATAGTTGAAATACTTAATTTAGATAAATCTGTAACCCCCCGCCCGGGGGATGGTTGGATTTATTATGTTATTATCGGTACAGATGAAGACAGACGAGCTGTAATGATAGGAGATAAGTGGGGTCCTCCCGGCGGAGATGATTTAGGCGGGAATGTACTAACCAGAGCGATAAATGAATATTTGGAGAATACTGAAAGGCGAGTGCCTTGAATTTTTACCTTTAGTGGTAAGACATAACGGTTCTCTTATGGACCCAAGAGATAAGTTCCCGGAAATATTTGGAGGTTAATTAAATGTTAAATAAAATGTTTATTCTATTTATTATTTCATGTTTATTATCATCTTGCGGGGTTAATGAAAACCCCGCAGGCGACAGTTATTTTATTGAAGATTATAACGATGAATTAATTAAAACAATTAATTCAAACGTGTACAAACCGGAATCAGAGTCTGAACCCGACATAGTGAATGATGTTTTTATAGTTCCACCATATAAATTCCAACAAGATGAAATTGAAAGGAAAATATTAGAACCTTTTATTGTCTTAGCTTTTGGACATGATTTATTTACATCAAATTACTGTATGAATGTATTAAGTCTTTGTGGAGCTGTAAAGCAAATTGAATACGAACCTGAAGATGGAGAATTCGAGTTTTTGGGAATATATGACGAACGCAATAATATCAATATTCATAGATTTGCTAATGCAATATATGAGCAAATGAATGACGATAGTATCCCTGTAGCTGCACTATTTGACAAAATACCCGATGAAATTGTTGAATTGGCAAGAGCTGTTGAGACACTTGATTTAGATAAGTCATACGTTTACAATCCGGAGAATTCGGCTTTCTATATTATTATCGGTACAGATGAAGACAGGCGTGCAGTATTTATAGGAGGTAGATGGGGAGATTTCGGTGACACTTTAGGTAGTAACGAACTAACCAGAATGATAAATGAATATTTGGAGAATACTGAAAGGCGAGAACCTTGAAATTTTGCCTTTAGTTAATGATGGAGATAGGTAACTCCGCACACTTTACTCGGAATAGCGGGAAATACAGGTTTATCCACTAATTATCATTTACATATAGAGGTGAGGAGATTTGGCGGTCTTATAAACCCTAATGAAAAATTTCCAGAACTTAGGTAGGTATAATTTAATGAAGAATACTATGTGTTTAATATTTACTATTTCAT
>JAITFV010000309.1 GCA_031281115.1 Oscillospiraceae bacterium
AAAGCGCAGATTAAAGTTGCGGCGGGCGAAACGCTGGAATCAATGGAAATCCGGCAGGAGGACATAGCTTTCAACGGTCACGCGATTGAATGCCGTATTAACGCGGAAGACCCGAAGAATGATTTCCGTCCGTCGCCGGGGAAAATTACAGCTCTGCACGTACCCGGAGGTTTCGGCGTGCGGCTTGACACCGCGATTTTCCACGGTTATGAAATCCCGCCGAACTACGACAGCATGGTTGCAAAAGTAATTGTGCGCGGCAAGGACAGGGCAGAGGCTATTCAGAAAATGCGGGTTGCATTGTCGGAGTTTTTGATTGAGGGAATAGTGTGCAATATTGATTTTCAGCTTGAGCTGCTGCGTGAGGAAGAATTCACGAGCGGGGACTATGATATTGGATTTTTGGGGAGAAGGAATGAGAAGAAGTGATTTTATGTTCAGATAATTTATATTTGTAGGTGTTGAATGAAAAAAATAATAGAACATTATGATACTTTGATTGAAGAAAATAACGACCCAGTTTATGACCCGTTCCCATTGAAAGAATACATGGATAAATGGGACGGACAAATATTTATTGATAGTCTGCAACTTTCGCCCAATAAAGATGTGTTGGAAATCGGAGTAGGAACAGGACGACTTGCATTAAGAGTTTGCGGCGAATGTAATACTTTTTATGGTATTGATATATCTCCCAAAACGATTGAAAGAACAACAGAAAATTTAAAACATTTTGATAACTGCACCTTTATTTGTGCCGATTTCATGGAATATCAGTTCAATAAAAGTTTTGATGTGATTTATTCGTCGCTAGCTTTTATTCATATTTCAAACAAGCGAATGGCAATAGAAAAAACAGCGCGATTATTAAAAGCGAATGGCATATTTGTTTTATCAATCAGTAAAAGTCAAGATAAATATTTGGAAATGAACAATACAAAATTAGATTTATTTCCGGCTATGCCAGAAGAAATAAAAGAAATGTTCAACGAATTGGGATTGGCACTCAAAGATTTTTTTGAAACAGAATTTGCGTTTGTGTTTATAGGCATACAGCGTCCAAAATAAGCATTATCCGTACATAAACACAATTCAATACAACATATAAAATAAGGAGCCAAAAATGGGACTCGAAGATTTACTCAAGAAAGTCAAGCATCGTTTCAACGATGAAAAGGCAGAAACTGCCCCGAAAGATGAACTCAAACCGGCAGACACCAAAGGCGTAATCATTCCCGATGACTTGTTTTTCAAGTGTCCACGCTGCCGGACGGCTTCTTATAAGGAAGATTTTGAGAAAGACAGGAAAGTCTGCGCGCACTGCCATTATCATGCGCGGCTGACATGGCAGGAGCGGCTTGAATTAACTGCGGATAGAGACACTTTCGCTGAACATGACGCGGGAATGGAATCGCTGAACCCGATTGGTTATCCCGATTATGCCGAAAAACTGCAAAAACTGCAAGAGCAATGCACTCTTCGCGATGCGGTGGTAACGGGCGAGTGTACAATCCGCGGTTATAAAACCGTTATAGGCATAATGGACAGCAATTTTATGATGGCGAGCATGGGGAGCGTTGTGGGCGAGAAAATCACCCGCGCTTTCGAGTATGCAACCGAGGAAAAGCTGCCTGTGATTATGTTCACGGCGTCGGGCGGTGCGCGTATGCAGGAGGGCATAATTTCACTTATGCAAATGGCGAAAACGAGCGGTGCGATTGCCCGCTTCTCTGATTCGGGCGGGCTGTACATCACGGTCATGACCGACCCGACCACGGGCGGCGTAACTGCTTCGTTCGCGTCGCTGGGCGATATTATAATCGCGGAACCAAAGGTGCTGATTGGCTTTGCGGGGCGGCGGGTAATTCAGGATACGATTAAACAGAAGCTGCCCGACGAGTTCCAGTCGGCAGAATTTTTGCTTGAAAATGGCTTCGTGGATATGATTATTGAGCGGAAGAAAATGCGCTCGTGCCTTGCGCGGCTGATGAAACTGCATAATTATGAGAAAATCGGCGGCAGATAATTTATAGCATATAATTCTGCGATTATATAATCTGGTAACCTCCTAAAAGAAAGGAATTAACAAATGAGCAAATTAACAGCAACCGAGCGGCTTTCGCTGATTAGGCTTAAAAATCGCCCCACCGTGAACGATTATATTCCGCTTATATTTAACCGCTTCATGGAGCTGCACGGCGACCGCCACTACGGCGATGATGCGGCGATTATGGGCGGAATAGCGACATTTTACTCGATGCCCGTGACGATTATCGCGCAGGTAAAAGGGCGCAATATTGAAGAAAATAAACATACGAATTTTGCGATGCCGCACCCCGAGGGTTACAGAAAAGCTCTGCGTCTCGCCAAACAAGCTGAAAAATTCAAGCGTCCGGTGATTTGCCTTGTGGATACGCCCGGTGCGTTCTGCGGAATTGAGGCAGAGGAAAGAGGGCAAGGCGAGGCGATTGCGCGGAATCTCATGGAGTTTATGACGCTTAAAGTTCCGGTTGTATCTATAATTCTCGGCGAGGGCGGAAGCGGCGGCGCGCTGGCGCTTGCTGTCTGCGATGAACTCGCGGTACTCGAAAATGCGCTGTACTCGGTAATTTCGCCGCGCGGATTCGCTTCAATTCTGTGGAAAGACCCCTCCCGCGAAAAAGAAGCGGCAGAGCTAATGAAGATTACCTCGGAGGATTTACTCGGCTTTGGCGTGTGTGAGAGAATAATTTCCGAGCCGGCGGGTGGCGCGCAAAATGATTCGCAGCTCATGGCGGATAATATTTCGGAATACCTTTTTGACGCTTTGAAGCGGCTTTGCGCAGTTTCTCCCGAAATTTTATTGGAGAACAGATATAAAAAATTTAGGAAAATAGGAATGTTTACCGAATAAACGGCGTAAAATATAAAAAATTTTGTATTAATTTCTATTGATTATTTGAACAATATGTTCTATAATAATAAAAACAACTATGTGCGAAGGATTTTTTACATCGAACATAAAGCTTCGCGCAGGCAGCGGATGAATTTAAGAAATCGTTCGTGCAAGAAAGGAATGGTGGGAAATGGTATTTGAAAAAGTAAAGGCAATTATTGTCGAACAACTTGATGTTGACGAGGAAAAGGTAACGCTCACTGCGAACATTCAGGACGATTTGGGCGCAGACTCGCTTGATATCGTCGACCTTGTCATGAGTTTTGAGGAAGAGTTCGACATGGAAATCCCTGACGACCAGGTCGAAAATATCAAAACAGTAGGCGATATCGTTAAATACATTGAAGAAAAAACTGAGTAGTTTAAAATATTCCTAACAAAAAGCTCTTTCGCATAAACTTTAAGAAATTAAGGTTTATACGGAGGAGCTTTTTTATGAATCCATGCCAAATGAACGCGCTCATTGCTGCGCTTACGAATTATTTGTATTGTACATTGTCTAAAAAAGATTTTATTTTTTGGAATGTGTTCTTCTCGGAGCTGAGCAAATCCATGTTCGGCATGGAAATACTTAGGGGTATTTGTATGTGGGGCGGGAAGGAAAGAGGTCACGAGGGTTATGATGATTTCGGGCATGAAAATTTTGCTCACGAACATGAAGAATAATGTTGCATAATGCGCAAATCTATGCTATACTTTATCTATATATAACAGGAAGTAGAGAAAATGGTTGATTTAAGCGGAAAAAAGCGTGCGGTAATTAAAGTCGGAACATCAAATATTGCACACAAAACCGGAAATATTAACATTCGGCGCGTTGAGAACTTAGCGCGGGTTATTTCAGATATAAGAAACTCAGGCAGGGAAGTAATTTTCGTTACCAGCGGCGCGATTAGTGTGGGTATGGCGCGGATGAACCTTACCGAGCGTCCCTCAGATACGCCCGGTAAGCAGGCTTGCGCGGCAATCGGGCAGAGCGAGCTTATGAACATTTATGACAGTGAATTTTCTAAATATAACCGTGCGGTGGCGCAGATTTTGATGACGAGGGACGTTGTTTCCAATAAAGAACGCAGAGAAAACGCTAAAAATACGCTTGAGCGGTTACTTGAGATGGGCGTAATTCCTATTATCAACGCTAATGACGCGATTTCGATTGAGGAATTAGATTTTGATGAGAACGACACGCTGTCAGCTATGGTCGCGCAAATTGCGGAAGCAGACTTGCTTATAATGTTCACCGATGTGGATGGGCTGTATGATAAAAACCCGGCGGAGCTTGACGCAAAACTGATTCCTGTTGTTGAAAAAATCACACAGGAGATGATTCACGCGGCTCGCGGCAAGGGTTCGGAGCTTTCAAGCGGCGGTAT
>JAITFV010000313.1 GCA_031281115.1 Oscillospiraceae bacterium
ACAAATGAGCAGGCGCAGGAAGCGTGTAAATTAATCCGCGGCAGGCTCAGCGCACTTTACGGCGAGTCGGTAGCAGATTCGATTACAATTCAGTACGGCGGTTCCATGAACGCGCAAAACGCTGCGGAACTGCTTGCGAAAGAGGACGTGGACGGTGGATTAATCGGCGGCGCATCGCTTAAGGCGGCGGATTTCGGGGTTATAATAGGTGCGGCAAAAGGATAATTTTATAAAAGAGGAGCAAAAATGCAAAAATTAGTGTATTTAAGCAACAGTCGTGATTATACAGAGCAAGGCAACATAAATGATAATAAATACTTTGCACATATTAATGAATTGTTAGAACAGGGCTGGAAGGTTGCCCATTTAACTCAAAACATGATTGAAATTATTCACAATGACCAAAAGCCGGAGAAAAGAGAAACGTTTGCGGCTTTTGTACTGCTTGAAAAACCTGATGAACAAAATAAAGCTTAGGAGATTATTATAGATGAGCAAAAACCCCATACTTTTAATAGTAATGGACGGCATAGGTTTCAGCGAAACCGGTATCGGCGATGCTGTCACAATGGCGCACACCCCTGTTCTTGATAAGCTTTTAGCGGAGAGTCCCAACGTTCGCCTCAAAGCCCATGGTGAAGCCGTCGGTTTACCCGGCGATGACGATATGGGAAACTCAGAAGTCGGGCATAACGCGCTCGGCTGCGGGCAGGTTTATTCGCAGGGCGCGAAGCTCGTGAACGAAGCCATCGAAAGCGGCAGAATGTTCGGCATTGCCGATAGCGGAGCTGCTGCAGGCGAGGCGTGGAGCGAGCTTATTAATAATTGCAAAGATAACGGCATTCTGCATTTTATAGGACTTCTGTCAGACGGTAACGTCCATTCAAATATAGCGCATTTGTTCAGTATGCTGCGCGAAGCTAAAAAAAGCGGCATTAAAGCCGCTCGTGTACATATTTTACTTGACGGTCGCGATGTCCCGGCAACTTCTGCTCTTGATTACGTTGAAAAACTTGAAGATGTTTTAACAGAACTAAACGATGAAACTTTCGATGGTAAAATCGCTTCCGGCGGCGGCAGAATGAAGCTCACAATGGACAGATACCAAGCCGACTGGGCAATGGTTGAGCGCGGCTGGAAAACGCACGTCCTCGGCGAAGGCAGAAACTTCAGTTCTGCGAAGGGAGCAATCGAAGCGTTCAGAAGCGAGAATCCCGGAATTATCGACCAGGACTTACCCGGCTTTGTAATTGCAGAAAATAGCGAACCGGTCGGTAAAATAATTGACGGTGACAGCGTGATTTTATTTAATTTCCGCGGTGACAGAGCGATTGAAATCTCAATGGCGTTTGACCGGAGCGCCTCCGGCGGCAATAGTTCAGAATTCCCGTATTTTGACAGAGTCAGAGTACCCGATGTCTGCTATGCGGGCATGTTGCAGTATGACGGCGATTTGCAGCTTCCTGCACGGTTTTTAGTCAATCCGCCTGAAATCAAAAACACGCTTTCGGAGCTTTTAGTTGCAAATAAGATTAACCAATATGCAGTTTCAGAAACACAGAAATTCGGACACGTGACCTACTTCTGGAACGGCAACAGAAGCGGAAAAACCAGCGAAGAACTTGAAACCTTCAAGGAGATTCCGTCAGATAAAATCAGTTTTGACCTGCGTCCGTGGATGAAGTCGGCGGAAATCACAGATGACTTGATTGAAGTTATAAAATCGCGGAAATACGGTTTTATCCGTTGCAATTTCCCGAACGGCGACATGGTAGGGCATACGGGGAATTTAGCAGCATCAATAATAGGCGTAGAAACTGTAGATTTAGGACTTTCAAGATTGATTCCTATTTGTGAAGAATACAGCGTGACGCTTATTGTAACCGCCGACCACGGAAACGCTGACGAAATGCTCGAAAAAAATAAAAAAGGCGAACTTGAGCTTCGTACCGCGCACTCACTTAACAAAGTGCCTTTCATAATTTACGACAAAGAAAACGATTATAAAATTATTGAAGGCGATTACGGGCTTGCTAATGTAGCGCCGACACTTGCGAAAATGTTAGGGCTTACGCCCCCGGTTTCTTGGGAAAAATCCATGATTTAATATAAGGAGATTTATACTCATGAGTAACATTGAATGGCTTTGGACGAGTGGTGTCAGTTTTGATTCGTACGCATTGTCGGTTCCCGAAAAATTATCAAAGCACGGATACGCAGTCGCGCTGAACCGCATGGAAACAGGGAAAACGCAGACAGCGGGGCTTTGTGTGCAGGATATCTTAACCGATAAGGAAAACCCGAACATCGCAATCATCTGCTCCGAGCATTTGGCTCGCAATTGGTATTTTTCGATGCTGTGGGACATGGGGCTTGAGTTTAAATATTCCGGTGTTTTTGAGAAATCGCTCGATTTATTTTCGGACGCAGTCGCTAACTTTTGCATTATTTCCTTTGAAGCGCTGCTTCGCGATAACTACGAGAATCCGGTTTTGACGCAAGCAGGCAGCTCAGGGATTGCTTGGGATTTAATCGTTGTTGATATTCCTTTGAGCGGCGAAGCTGATATTACCGAGCAGTTGAGAAATGCGAAGGTCAGAACAAAAAAGCTTCTTATTAATGCACCTGCCGACGGCATCGAAAGCTTCGATTCGAGGTCTGACAAGCTGTCAGCACTTGTGAAAACCGTGCTTCAGCGCAATAAAAAGGAAAAAGGTGCTGATTGCCCGATTATCCTGTCTGAACCGGACGGCAATGTTGCTGCAGGCAGAAACATGGCAGGAAATTACAATATCAAGACGATTAGTTATAAAATAGACGGTACAGTTACCGCGAAAACCGAGCGCATTGATGATAAGCGGCTCGGAATCCCGCTCTACAGCTACGGCGGCAACATCTTTGAGGAGTACAACCTTAAAGAAAGAAAGACTTATTTTAACGATGAATACGGTAAAACCCAGCTTAAAACGCTCCTTGCCGCAGACGGTAAACTGGAAGCTTTCTTGAAGGAAATCGTTACGCTTCTTGCGGATAGCGAGAATCGGATTGTAGTATACTGCACATCCGCCAATACCGTTAAATACGTCAGTAAAGCTCTTTGGGCATGCAACGGCGGCAAAAAAGGGATTTGCGTTTATGACCGGAGCTGCAGCACAGTCACCGATGCCGAGTTCGTGAACGGCGAGTTTTACGGCACGGGGACAGAAGAGCCTAATATCATCGTAGCCGACGATAAAGCGGGCAGCAGGTTCCTCAATGTTGAAAAAATCACGCATATAATAAATTATGAGTACCCTGAAAGCCCGGCAGTTTTGGAACAGCGCCTGACCCGTACAGGGAGGAATCCGTCAGAAACGAAAAACCCCGCGTTTTACATCTTCTGCGATGATGATTATAAATTCGACGGCAGAATGCTGCGCAAAACAGTACTTAGTAATATTGGCAGAGTGTTCAGTAAAATCCCCGATAAGAATCTGCTGTTCGATATTGACGGTATTGAAGAACATTTGATTGTGTTGATTTTAGATTTAAAGTTTATCGCTGACAATGCAAAGAAAGACATGGTTGAGGACTTCCGCGTTGAATACAACGCTCCCGAAGTAAACACAGCCAAAGACGCTGCGGCAACAGCCGGAAAACGGCTCAAAAGCATAGTTGAAATGTTTGGCTTGCACGATGTTGTAAAACAGAAAGAAATAGACGGCGAACGGCTCTTCACTGAAATATCCGAAATGGTCGGGAAGCTGCGCGGAAAAAGAGTTTGCCTTGACGAGAAGGGTGTTTTATCGGTTGCAAAAGAAGGTCCGAAGCCTGCAGGGCATAAAAACGCCGCAGAAATGAAAAATTCTGCTGACTTCACGAAAAAACTCACCGGTAAAAAAGAGGACTTCGGGCTCATTAAAGCGGAAACTGAAAAATTATCGTACAGTCAGAAGCTTTCGGTGCTCATCGGCGTTTGGAAGCATTACAGGTTTGATTTAAAGATTCCGAAATCTTACAAAGATTTTATAGAACTTTATAACTACGCAGAAACACATTAAGTACTAACGAGGTGAAAAAAGTGGCTGAATTGAACGGCAAAACCGTAACAGAACTCGTCGGTGATTTTTATGAAGGGCATGCAGCCGGCGACTCGGAGAAGATGGTAACCACGCTCGTTGCGCTTGATGAGCTGCTGATGACGGGTGAGGCGGCGCATCTTGAATTCATAGAATATTTCAACGAGCTGTTCAGCGGGCGCACAGCGTATAATACGCTGCTCGGCGTTAAGGAATATCCCGTTGAAAGCGTTGTTCGCGAGCTGTTACAGAACGCCTTCGACTGCGATTATGAGCAGGAAGATATAAAAATTGGTATAAACTTCAAGGATAACCATACGATTTCTATTTCGTACAATGAGGTCGGGTTCATTCTTGAACAGTTTATGTTCTACCTCAGTTTCGGGCGCAACACCAAAAACGCGGCCTCAAGCGAGGGGCGCTTCGGCGTGGGCGCGAAGAGCGTATTCATGAATGTCGAGTGGCTTTCCATGCGCTCGAATAACTTCAGTTTCTGTATCACAAATACCGACGGATACCTTAAAATCACTGATATTAATTTACGACGCCCGATTTTCAAGGGCACGGAAATGGTAATCAAAGTCAGTGCCGAACAGCACAGAAGAATCAAGGACAATTTCGTCAGTTTAACAAGCAGAAAAGGCGACTACATCAACCTTGTCGAGCTTTGTTTCGCGTTTAACAGGAAAAAGATTCTTCATAATAAGTTATCGCAGAAAGCCAATGATAAACGTACTTTCAATATTGCTGTTATGAATAACGGCAAGCTTATTGAATTCTACAAAATTTTCAACCACTTTAACAAAGCAGTTGAAGTGAATGTAGTACGATTCACACAAGGCGGCAAGAGCGTGGTTGATTTCATCTGCCACGAGGACAACGGCTTCGTCTGCCTGATACCTTTTGCGGTTGCTATGAGCAAGCGCGCAGATTTAGTGGGCTTGCTTTCTGACAGGTATAACTATTTCTCGACTTACGAGCTTACAGGACTTATGCAGGACGAGAACAGCTCGTTCGCGACCGAGAAGCTTTCGGCGTTCTTCATCAGCGTTCCGAATCAGCTTATAACCTCCTTCCGTACCGGAGTGCGTCCCGATAAAGAAGGCGAGGTTGTCGCCCGCGTTGAAGAAAGCCTCTCAAATATTATCGCGGAATATGCGAGGTTCTTTGTTCTCGAACTCGTTCCGAATCCGGACGGCGGCGGGCTTCATCACCTGCGCCCTGAATCCTACGCTTTTGAGTTTATCAAGAATTTTATACTTACCTGCAATATCGCGCAGGGGCATAAAAAAGACTTTTTGCGTGCAATTTCGGTGCGGTATTCAAGAGAGGAGGCGCCCCAGCATTACACAGAGTTGCAGAAAAACGCTTTCTACAGCCGTGCTTATAACATTTTAAAGGAAGACCACTTAGGCGGCGCGGCTTATGATACGCTCATTCTTGATAAACTTGACAGAATGAACGAGAACCTGTCTAATGTGAACGGCAGAATACTTTACGCCGGTTATGAGTGGGCGGGTGAGCTTGCCGGAGATGCCGGAAAAGTCTATGCGTATGAGTTTCACAGAGACGGTCAGGTTATCACTATCAGCTCCGAAAATAATCCCTCCGGCACCGACTACGACCTGCACGACGGCTTCATCCGCATGACTTCGAGAATCATGGAAAACGCGCTCGGCGGCGAGAAAATCACTGATGATGAAAAGTTTATCGCGCTTGTAACGCTGCTTGATGAAGTGTACGGCGAAGACTATAAAATCGCGCTCCGTGACGGCAAAATCGTTGTAATTGAAGACAACGAGGAATTCCCTGCCGATGCGACAACCATGAAAATCGCAAGCATTGCGAATATCATGAGTTGCTTGAATAAACATAAAAACACTTTCTTAACTTATCAGGATTATAACGAAACCGTTAAGTTCATGCTTCAAAGGTTCGGCGGTGATAAGAGTATCGCAGATTTTCTGCGTGCGGTTAAGGAACAGGGCGGCGAAGTTATTATCCGCCGCAGTGACGACGGCAGCTACTGCTTCTTCCTTTATGATACCGAATACGTTATTCCCGGCGAAATGTCTGCCGCCGAGCTGCTTGAAATTATTGACGACATCAGTGTGTTGATAAAATGCGGCGTACTGGCGAATCGCAACTTCGGCTTTGAGTACGGCGAAAGCCCCTACAGCTTCGAGCCTAAGAAAGTCGCAGATACGCTGGCTTCCGATAACTTACCCGGCGAGATGGTAACGGAATTACTCACAGGAATTTTTATCGCAGACTTAAAAACCGAGAAAATCGCTTTACTCGGCGAAAGCGATACAATTATTGATGTAATCGACTATAAAGACGGCTTTGAAACTGAAGACGCCGAGAAGTGCAAGAAAGCGCAGAAGTTCATCGTTATGCTGAGCGACAGCACGAAGGAAGAGTTTGCGGATTTAATTGAATTGATTATTACCGGTGAAAACAAAGAGTTAATGCGCAGGCGTTACCTCGGCGCGAAAGCGGCGAAGATTATCATACCCGACCAGCTTGCGTTTTACATGAAACCTCTTCCGTCAATCAGCAAGAGCGAGTTCAAGTTTCTGCGTAACACTGTTCGCGAAATTAACGATAATGAATACAGTGCGCGCAACTACTACGCGAAAGATATAAACTTAAAACTCTTCGGTTACGGCGGCGTTTGCTCGCTTTGCAAGTTCAAAACCGACGGAATCAACGGCTTCGCTGTCCGTGAGTTTGAAGCGGGTTTGATGCACGACGGGCATGAGAAACACTTCATTTTCTCGCTGTATCTCTGCGCCAACGATGCGATGATTTGCGACAGCTGGGTTATAGATAACCTTACTGTGGGCGGGAAATCGCCGTTCGTGTGGCTTGACGAAGCCGCAAAAGCGGATGTTATACAGCCTGAGCTTCTCTCCGCGGCTCTGACTTATCGCGAGCAGTATACCCACGATATCGCGAAAACCGAAGATGAAGGTTTCACTCCGCTCATGTCTGCGCAGAAAACTGCAAACATTATTCTTTCTCCCTTGATGGCAGCAAATTGGGTAGAATCAAACGCTTCAATATCAAAAAATAACAATATATAGTACATTATCTGAGCAACTGAGACCATATATAGTGGAAAGTCTATAGCGAATCTTCATAAAAGAAGATTCGCTTTTTTGTGCAATATACACAAAAAACTGAAAAAAACTTCTCTGTTAAACTTTTTAAAAAACCATTGCTTTTTTAAAGAGTTATGTGTTATAATGTGAATATGTTTAAAGTGCCCGATAGTGCCAAAATGTGACAAGGCGGTGAGGACTTGGAGTTTTATGTAAATATCGACGCAAAAGGCAGGCTGAACTTTCCGTCCAAGCTGCGTGAAGAACTCGGCGATACGCTTTATGTTGCTAAAGATGCGGGTGCAAAATGCCTGAAAGTATATTCGGAAGAAGGCTGGAAAATTTTAGTTGAAAAATTAAACGCCGCACCGCAAATCGAAATTGCAAGTTTACGGAGGAAGATTGTAGGCAGCAGGCAAAAGATTGATTCGGACAAGCAGGGCAGATTCGTGGTGTCGCCTCCTTTGCGGAAGCATGCGGAGATTGAAGCTGAGATGGAAATTACTGTTATAGACCTTGAAGGGTACGCTGAAATTTGGAACACGGCGAATCTAAACGAAGATTCCGGCGACACGGACGCGATGATTGCGCTCGCCGCCAAATACGGCATATAACATATGGAAGAATTTTCACACATACCGGTACTTTTAAAAGAAAGCACAGACGCGCTTGTTATAATGCCGAAAGGCGTTTATATAGACTGTACTGTCGGCGGCGGAGGACACAGCCACGAAATCGCAAAACTTCTGAACTTCCAAAACGGCTGCCTCCTCTGCCTCGACAAGGACAGGCAGGCTCTGGAAGCTGCCCGCGAGAGACTTCGCGAATACCCTGCGGTTTTTATTAACGATTGTTTTTCCAATATAAAAGAACAAGCACAAAAACACAGAATCAAAGGCGCAGACGGAATATTAATGGATTTGGGTGTTTCTTCTCATCAGCTTGACAGCGCGGAGCGCGGGTTTTCTTTTCACGAGAACGCAGCTCTTGACATGAGAATGAACAAAGAACAGGAACTCAGCGCCTTTGATGTTGTGAATAATTACAGCGCAGAAGATTTAATCAGAATATTATTTCTTTACGGCGAGGAAAAATTCGCGCGGGGTATAGCCGGCGGAATCGTAAAGATGCGGGAAACTGCACTAATTAAAACAACAGGTGAGCTTGCGGAAATAATAAAGAACAATGTGCCTTTAAAAGTACGACGGGAGAAAAACCCGTGCAGGAAGACCTTTCAGGCAATCAGAATAGAGGTAAACAACGAACTCGAAGCGCTCAAATCCGCGCTCCCGGATGCGTTTGAACTGCTCAATCCCGGCGGCAGGCTGGCAATAATTACGTTCCACTCACTTGAAGACAGAATTGTAAAAAAATTTTATAAAGAACTTGCAGCAGGCTGCACTTGTTCGCCGGATTTCCCGATTTGCACCTGTAATAACGAACCTAAAGCAAAAATTATTACCCGAAAGCCGATAACAGCGGCAGAAGCCGAACTTTCGCAGAATAGCCGCAGCAGAAGCGCAAAATTAAGAGTTATAGAGAAAATAAAAAGAAATTGAGAAATATAAAAGAAGACAAAGAGTAAAAATCGCAAGAACTTCAAAACCGCAGTGTGGGCAGACACGTTTTTCGTACTTTCGTGTCTGCCTGCAAAAAACAGAGGGCGAACTATTCGCACCGCAAAATCCATGAGAATCAACACAGAAAAAGAAAAAGAAAAAGAGTAAAAATGGGGGAAGAAAAATGTTGGTACCTAACAGGACCAGCGCGGCTTATGATTTCGCGCTGTTTGAAGGAAAAGAAAAAGAAAGCGAAAGCGAAGAAAAAAAAGCAAGAGTGAGAATTAAAGATGCCGCCATGAGATACTCGGCTTCAAGAAGCGGGAGTATCTTAAAAATCCTTTTAGCAGCCGTCTGCGCGGTTATGCTGCCGTTATACTACCTCGCGAGCAAGGTGGAATCGACGGAACTTTCAGGGAGAATCAATAACGTGCAGATGGAACTTGAACAAGAACTTAGTAATAATCTGCGGCTTCAAGCGGAATTAGACAGCATTGTCACGACTTCGAGAGTTGACGATTTTGCACAGAACGAGCTTGGCATGCAGAAAATAACAACAGCACAAGGCACACATGTTTCCCTCAACACGGGCGGAACTACTGAAATTGCCGATGATGCCGGTAATGCGGCTACTTTTATATCGCGATGGTTTTCGGACGTGCTGGAATTTTTAGGCGTAAGGTAGAATATATTATTACATAGACAAGCGTTTGATAAATAATTTTGGTGCCGCCTGCGGCGGCATATTTATACCGGATTCTAATTGTTAATCGTTCGTTGGAGGAATTATGCCGAGGTCACAGGAAAATTTATACCCGACAAATTCTATGAAAAAGAAATTGATGTTCGGGGTATTTGCGCTGATAATTGTAATGACGGTATATACATGCGTTACACTTTTTGACGTTGCTGTTGTGAATGCCGAGCATTACCGCGCCAAAGCGAATGCTCAGCAGCTCCGCGGGTTTACGATTCCGGCGAACCGCGGCACTATTTTTGATACAAACGGGAAAATTCTTGCGCAGAGCAAAACCGTATGGACGATTGTTGTGTCGCCGAATGTAATCCGTGAGAACAGCGAAACTTATCAAACGCAGCGCACAAATGCCGCATCGCGTGAATACAACAGAGGTCGCGAAGCCGGTCTTCCCGTGCTTATGCCTATAGACGGCACAAAGTATAACGAAGCGCATGAAATCAGTCTTGCGCTTTCTGATATTTTCGACTTGGATTATTACGAACTCATGGCAAGAATCACGGAGTCTGACAGCGGTTATGAAATCGTATACCGGCAGGCGGAAAAACCCGAGGTTGACAGACTTAATGAATTTAAGTCAGAGCGCGGGATAGGATACTACTCAGTTATTGCGCTCGAAGATACGATGAGAATATACCCTAACGGTACGCTTGCAGCCGCCTTGATTGGTTTTACAAACTTCGACAACATCGGCGTCTACGGAATTGAAGCATATTATGATGATTTCCTGCAGGGTACGGACGGGCGCTTTGAAATGGCGCGCGACGCTAACAATCAGCCGATGCCTTTTGATTTCGAGAAACGCTTTGAAGCGCAGAACGGACACAGCTTATATCTTACAATCGATGAGGTTATTCAACATTATTTGGAGAAGAACCTTGAACTCGCCGTTTCACAACACAGTCCCGACAACCGGGCAACAGGTATAATCATGAACGCTAAAACAGGTGCGATTTTAGCGATGGCGACTTATCCTACCTTTAATTTAAACGAGCCGGCGAGACTCTCGGAATATGATTTAAACAGACTCGCGGAAATGCGCGAGGAGAAAATTAATGATACATTGATTCTAAACGGCTTTGAAACCGGTACGGAAGCGGATTTAACGCCTGAGCAGATTGAACGGATAGACAGCGACATGAGGGAGCTGCACCTCATTCTGCGCGAAACGCAGTGGAAAAATAAATCCGTCAGCGAACTCTATTTCCCCGGTTCGGTTTTTAAGGTTATAACGCTTGCTGCCGCTCTTGAGGAGCATTTGGTGAGCCTCGGAACAGGCTTTTTCTGCGGCGGCGTTGTTGAAATCGCAGGTGAGAAAATCCACTGCTGGAGAACGAGCGGGCACGGACAGGTCGAGGACGTCACGAAAGCCATGACATATTCCTGCAACCCTGCTTTCATTGATATGGGACGCCGTCTCGGAACGCAGAAATTCAGTGACTATTTCGATGCGTTTGGTTTTACGCGCAGAACCGGCATAGATTTACCCGGCGAAACGGGTTCACTGTTCATGAGCCGTGATTCCATGACAACGCTTGACCTCTCGGTTTCTTCAATCGGACAGGTAAATAAAATCACGCCGCTGCAAATGATTACCGCATATGCCGCAACAGTCAACGGCGGATATTTGGTAACGCCTTATGTAGTCGCTCAAATCATCGATAATGACGGAAATATAGTTCGCAGTACGCAGCCGCAGGTAAGGCGGCAGGTTATAAGCGAGGAAACATCAGCGCTGATGCGGCAAATTCTCGAAGAAGTGGTGGTGTACAACGGCGGGAGCAATGCTCACATCGCGGGTTACAGAATAGGCGGCAAGAGCGGAACAAGCCAGAGAATCGACCATGAGGACTTCCATATAAAAGAGACGTATGTCGGCTCGTTCGGCGCGTTCACACCTTCCAACGACCCTGAAATAATTATGCTTGTAATGGTAGACGGCGTTGCACCTCCGGGGCAGTTTTACGGAAGCGCGGTAGCTGCGCCTGTAGTTCAGGCGGTATTCAAAGAAACATTGCCTTATCTCGAAATATTCCAAACCCAGCTTTCCGAGGAAGAGTTAGAACTTCAAAATGTAATGATTCCTTACTTAATTAACGCAACGAGGAGCGAAGCGGCAGAGAGACTTATTGATGCGGGACTGACTTACAGGTTTATCGGAGAAAACTCGGGGAACACTGTGCTTTACACTGTTCCGCCTAACGGCGCGCAAATCGCGAGGAACGGCAGGGTAATCGTCTTTTTGGCTGATGAGGATTACACGACCGGGATCGTTCCGAATGTAATAGGTCTTACGCTCGCGCAGGCAAATGAGAGAATCACAAATGCGGGGCTTAACATAAGAATGTCGGGCGGCGCACTTAACAACAGTATGGCGGTGGCGTCCAGCCAGAGCATCGAAGCGGGTGAGGTTGTACCGGCGGGAACGGTTATTGAAGTTGAATTCTGGTTTGTAGACGGACACACAGGTTAATTAATAATTATTAATTAATAAGGGATAAGGAATAATTAATAATGAAATTATTCGACATGGAAGTGAGCGGCGTAACGGATAACACGAATGAATTTACAAGCGGAAATGTTTTCGTGTGCATCAAGGGCGAGAACTTCGATGGGCATGATGCCGCGAAGGAAATGCTTGAAAAAGGCGCAGTTGCTATTGTAACCGAACGCGACTTAGGGTTAGAAAAACAAATCATAGTACCGAATACCCGCAAGGAACTCGCGAAGCTCGCCTCAGAATTTTACGGAAACCCTACGAAAAAATTAAAACTCATCGCCGCGACAGGAACCAACGGTAAAAGCACGGTAATCGCGCTGATTAAACATATTCTTGAAATGCAGGGTCATAAAACAGCTTCTATAGGCACAGTTGGTTACGATGTAGTCGGGAAGATATATGAAGCAAAGCTGACAGTACCGCGGCAAACAGAATTATATAAACTTTTCCGCGAAGCAGCTGATAACGGTGCGGAATATTGCGTGATAGAGGCTTCGTCGCAGGCTTTAGCGCAGGACAGATTCGGTGAAGAAGTTTTTGAGTGCGCGGTTTTTACGAATCTTACACAAGACCACTTAGACTGGCACGGGACAATGGAAAATTATTTCCATGCGAAGCGCGCACTGTTCGGCATGACGAAAAGCGCAATTGTCTGTATTGATGACAAATACGGCGAAAAACTTGTCAAGTATATAAACACGGAATACGATATACCGGTCATTACATACTCCGCGAAGGGCTTTGCGGATAACTACGCAGTTAATATAAAATCAAGCGGAAACGGTGTTTCGTACTGGTTTTCATCCGCTAAGGAAGAGAAATCTTTCCCGCTGAAGCTTGCAATGCCCGGGCTTTATAACGTGGCGAACTCAATCGCGGCGATTGCGGCTTGTGCAGAGCTTGGCATTGATTTAAGTGATGCAGTTCGTGCTTTATCGGGTTTTAAAGGCGTAAGAGGCAGAAGCGAGATAATCCACAGCGGTGAATTTACTATAATCTGCGATTACGCGCATACGGAAGATGCGCTTAAAAAGTTTTTGACGAGTGTGAGAGAATTTACAGCCGGAAGATTGATTTGCGTTTTCGGTGCGCCGGGCGAGAGAGATATAGCGAAACGCCCGCTCATGGGGGAAGCTGTTGACAGGCATGCGGATTATATTGTAATCACTTCGGATAATCCGCGGTTTGAAGACCGGAACGCGATTATCGAACAGGTTGCGGCGGGAATTAAAAACACGCCATATGAAGCTTTTGCAGACAGAAAAGAAGCAATTCATGCGGCAATAAAACAAGCGCAGAAAGGCGATATGATTGCTTTATGCGGAAAAGGACACGAAACTTACCAAGCAGTAGGCGGGAAAGATTTGCCGTTCGATGAGCGGGAAATTGTGAGGGAATTTTTAAAATCTTGAAAAAAATCTATTGAATCGGGAAAAATGTCGTTTTCAAACATAACAGTGCGAAAAGGACTTGGTGAAAATATGGATTTAACTACAAACATCGCCATCGCTGTAATCGCTTTAGTTGTAACGGCGTTGCTGGGATTTATTGTTATACCCGCTCTGCGCCGCCTTAAGTATGGTCAGACGATTTTAGATATCGGACCCGCCTGGCACAAAGACACAAAGCAGGGAACGCCGACCATAGGCGGGATAATGTTTATAACAGGCTCGCTCATTGCGTTCAGCGCGGGGCTTATTATTCTGCGGGGGAAAGGTTTTATAGACCTTGATGAGTTCATAGGGCGCAGGGATTTTTTCAGAAGTGTTTCCGGTATGCTTATGGCACTATTTTTCGCGTTTGTAGGTTTTCTTGATGATTATATAAAAGTTCGCAAAAAGCGCAACGAGGGGCTTACCGCGAATCAAAAAATTATCTTCCAGATTATGATAATAGCCGCGTATTTCACAGCGCGGATTATCTCGGGCGATACTTCGACCGCGATTGTTTTTCCTTTTCTCGGCTCGCTTGATTTATGGTATTTTTACTATGTAATCACAGGGCTTGTGATTTTGTATCTTGTGAACGCCGTGAACCTCACTGACGGGCTTGACGGTCTTTGCGGGAGCGTAACGCTTGTATATTGTGCGGCATTTATGGTGATTTGCTCTGTTTTAGGATTCACTGAGCTTTCGGTGCTTGCGGTTGCGGTTGCGGGCGGGTGTTTAGGTTTTTTAATCTGGAATTTCCACCCTGCCAAAGTTTTCATGGGGGATACAGGCTCAATGTTTCTCGGCGGGATTGTCTGTGCGCTCGGAGTCGGCGCGGGGGTAGAGATAATCATGATTATTGCTGCTGCGGTTTATATTTGGGAAGCGCTGACCGTAGTCATTCAGGTGGTTTATTTTAAACTTACGAGCGGAAAGCGGCTGTTCAAGATGACGCCGATTCATCATAGTTTTGAAATCAGCGGCTGGAAAGAAACGCGGATTGTATTGCTGTTTACGATGCTCGCAACGATTGCGGGAGTTTGCGCAATTTTACTTACAAGCGGATTGTAGGAAATTTCTGCTTTATAGCAATTTCATGTGAAATGTGGAATTGCTGTCCGTTGCCATTGGCGGCGAGCGTTGACGTTTGATTCATTCAAATGTCAACAAGATTTGCTACAGAAGGATAAAGATAAATGCAGAATAATACGAGAAAAAGTGAAGAAAAACGAGTAATGCCGCCGACTTCGCCCGAGAGGGAAGCGAGGTTGGCGGAAGCGCGCGCTCATGAAGAAAAATTGAAAGACCGTGAACACCGCATTAAATTTAAACGCTCTGCACCAAATCATTCAAGAAAAATATCTTTTACCCCCGCTCCTTCCGGCGCGGCTGCGATAATACCGCCGAAAGAAATGCGAAAAAAGGTAAAAAAACGTGTGAAAACACAGAAAGAACGTCTCGCAAGGTTCGATTTCCCCTTCTTTACAATAGTTATAGTTTTGCTCGCATTCGGGATTGTAACGATGTTTTCGGCAAGCTATGCGTTCGCGTTCCGCGAACACGGCAACAGCTACTTTTTTATAACGAGGCAGCTTTGGTTCATCGGGGGGGGGCTTGCCGCGATGATGATTTTATCACGTATTAGTTATCGTTTTATGCTTAATAAATATTTGATTCGTTTTGGTGCCGGGGCAACGCTCGGTGTTATGGCTTTTGTTGCGCTCGCAGGGCAGACTCAGGGCGGCGCGGGTCGCTGGCTCGATATAGGCGGTACGATGGTGCAGCCGTCCGAGGTATTAAAATTCGCAGTAATCGTTGTGTTTGCATATTGGATTCATGAAAATCATCATATGTTCGGGGATACTACGCGGCTCATTGACGAAAACGGCAAAGAGCGTGGCTTCACCCGCGGGTTTAAGCAGGGCTTTTTGCCGATGTTGATTTTCTTAATCGTCTCGTGTGTATTAATGCTGGCACAACCGCACTTATCCGGCGCGATTATAGTATTTATGATAGGTTTTATAATGATGTTCATCGGAGATTGCAAAATCAGGCATATAATACTGGCACTTACAGTATTCGTTGCGTTTGCGGCTGCGGGAATTTCAATGCTCGAAGCGGCAGGGTATGACTATTTCAGCTCACGGATTTTGAGCTGGCAGAACCCTGAAGCCGATATAAGAGGTGACACTTTCCAAACCTATCAATCGCTGATAACAATAGGTTCGGGCGGATGGTTCGGGCTCGGGCTCGGAAACTCAAGGCAGAAGTTCGCTTATCTCCCAGCCTCGCATAACGACTTCATCTTCTCTATTATCTGCGAGGAACTCGGATTTATCGGCGCGATTGTAGTTATACTGCTGTTTGTGTTGTTTGTGGCGCGCGGGTTTTACATCGCTGTCTGTGCGCGGGATAAATTCGGGATGATGCTCGCGGCGGGAATCACGTCGCAGCTCGGGGTTCAGGCGCTGCTTAACATCGGTGTTGTTACAAATGCTGTTCCGAATACCGGCATTTCCTTGCCGTTTTTCAGTTACGGCGGCTCGGCGCTGATGATGCAGCTTGCGGGAATCGGGGTTGTGCTTAATATTTCGAGGAAAGCGGCGATTGAGTAGGGGAATAAAATGCAGGGAAGGAGTAGTTACGAATAATGAGAGCAATCATCGCTGCCGGCGGCTCCGCGGGACACGTAAACCCCGGACTCGCCATAGCCGACAAAATAAAGGAAGTCTATCCCGGCGATGAGAGCGCGGTGCTTTTTATCGGCACACCCGGCGGCATGGAGGCAAAGCTCGTAAAAGAAGCCGGGTATAACTTTGCACCGATTAAAATGGCAGGCTTACAGAGAAGTCTGTCGCCGAAAAATATAATCAGAAACATAAAAGCAGCGCACCTTTATCTTCACGCCGGGAGAAGAGCGCGGGCTATAATCAAAAAATTTAAGCCCGATGTTGTAATCGGCGCGGGTGCGTATGTTTCTGTTCCTGTTATAAAAGCCGCCGCCGGAATGAGAATCAAAACCGCTGTTCACGAGAGCAATTCTTATCCCGGCATGGCTGTAAAAATGCTGTCGAAGTATGTTGATAAGATTTTTGCGGCTGATGAAGATGTGAAAAAGAAGATTCCGTACCCCGAAAAGTGCGTAATTACAGGGAATCCGCTACGAACAAACTTAAAGTTTGAAGACCGCGAAGCTGCACGTAAAAAACTCGGCTTACCGGAAGGGCTGACGATTTTGTCGTCGGGCGGGAGCAACGGTTCAAAAGCGATAACAGAAGCCGTAATCGCGCTGCTCGCCTGGGAAAAGGAAGCCGGAAATATTAATCATATTCATTCCTACGGACGAAAGAGGGGAAATCCGTTTGAGGGGCTTGAACTTAACCCCGAACGCACTATTATAAAAGAGTATATTGATAATATGTACACCTGCCTTTCAGCGGCAGACCTGGTAATTTCGCGCTCGGGTTCAATGAGCCAGACGGAAACAAAGGCGGCGGGGCGCGCTTCGGTGCAGATTCCGTGGGCAGGCTCGGCGGAATATCACCAGTACTATAATGCACTCTCAATGGTGAATAAAGGTGCGGCTGTAATGATAGAAGACAAAGACTTATCGCCGAAGAAATTAGTCGAGGTTGTGTCAAGGTTATGCCAAACTCCCGGAAAACTGCGGGAAATGGAAATCCGCGCAAAAGAAATGTCCTCGGATTACGCAGCGGATAAGATTTTAGGAGAAGTGTTAGATTTAATTAAAAAGTAGTACACACCCTGCGATAACACAAATTCTTCAAAAAGCATATTATAAAACGTAATGCTATTTTGAAAGGTTGTGTTGGCGTGGCGGTTAAAAAAGGCACCCCGAAGATTGTAATACAGGGCGGGGGCAGGTTAGCGGGAGAACTCAGCGTACAAGGAGCAAAGAACAGTATTCTGCCGTTATTATCGGCAACAGTGCTTTGTCAGGGAGAATCTGTTTTACATAATTGTCCGAATTTATCAGACGCGGATGCCGCGTGCAGAATACTTAACTGTCTCGGGTGTAAATGCGCGAGAGAGGGAAAAAGTATCTCGGTTAACTCAAAAGAAGTTTTAAATACCGATGTGCCGAAAGATTTAATGCGCGAGATGCGCTCCTCCATAGTCTTTCTCGGTGCGATTCTCGGGAGAACGCACCAGTGCAAGCTCACGTTCCCGGGCGGGTGCGAACTCGGTCCGAGGCCTATAGATTTGCATGTAATGGCACTCCGCAAGATGGGTGTAAACATAGAAGAAAAAGGCGGCTTTTTAAATTGCAATGCGCCGAAAGGTATTCAAGGCGCGAATATCTCATTAGCACTGCCGTCAGTCGGCGCAACAGAGAATATAATTTTAGCGGCTGTCACGGCAAAAGGTACGACCGAGATTCATAATGCCGCGCGCGAACCTGAAATTACCGACCTCGCAGAATTTCTTAACAAATGCGGCGCGAAAATCTCCGGCGCGGGTACGGGAACGGTTATAATCGAGGGTGTCGAGCAGCTTGGCGGAGCCGAGCATACGGTTATTTCCGACAGAATTGTCGCCGCTACATATCTTTGCTGCGCGGCGATTACGAGAGGTGAATTAGTTCTTAAAAACGTTGATTACAGGCACATCAGCGCAGTTCTGCCTGTCTTAGAGCAGATGGGGTGCAGAATTTATACCTACGATGATAACAAAATATATATCAACGCTAAAAAGCAGCTCCGCGCACCTTATAAAATTACAACCTCGGCTCACCCCGGCTTCCCGACTGACGCACAGCCTATGTTTATGGCATTAGCTTCAACTTTGGAAGGTACAACGATGTTTGTTGAAACGATATTTGATAATCGTTTCCGGCATGCGGAGGGGTTTTCCCGGCTGGGGGCGAAAATTACCGTCAGTGACCGTGTGGCTGTTGTTGAAGGCACGGATAAGCTCACTGGCGCAGACTTGGAAGCGACGGACCTTAGAGGCGGCGCGGCTTTAATAACTGCTGCACTCTTCGCGCAAAAAACAAGCACAATCACCGGAATCACGCATATAGACAGAGGTTACGATGATATAGTGGGGAATTTGAAAAAAATCGGAGCGAATATAAAAAATGCATAACCCGAAAGGACGTAAAAATGCCTGAGTTCACCGAACCGAGGCGGCGTAAACCGAAGCCCGAAAAACCTCCGAAGCCGGCAAGAGTACCAAAGGAATCCAAAGCACCGAAAATTCAAAAAAAACCGAAACCCAAAACAGGGATGAACGGCTCTGTCCGTTCGCAAAGAGCGCAAAAGCCGCCAAGAGCAAAAAAGCCAAAGCAACGCCGCAGGCAAAACATGGCAATCTACTACGTCATGTTTTTTCTCGTTACCGCAACGATTATGGCGATTCTGTCGGCTACGGTTCTGTTTAACTTAGAAGAAATCGCAGTCGAAGGCGAAAGCATTTATACAAGCAGGGAGATTATTGACGTTTCCGGTATACACGCAGGCGTGAACCTACCGCGTTTCAATGCCGAATACAGCAGATTCAGAATAATAAACAGTCTTGTTTATATAGATGACGTGGTGATAAAAAAAGCGATTTTTTCAAACAGGATTACAATAACGGTTATAGGCGCGATAGAAATGGCGGGAATTGCGCACGAGGGTCTTTTTTATACAATCTCGAGGAACGGCAGAATCTTGGAAACTACACGCACAAACCGCACAAACATCGCAGTTTACGGTTTTGAAGCAGATGAGCCTATCGTCGGGGGGTACATCAGGTCAACAGAGGACAGAAAAACCGAACTCGTTTTTATTCTTATTAAGGCAGCTGAGGACGCAGGGCTCATCGGCATCGTTGACATAGATATTACCGACCACCTCGATATAAAGATGAATTATATGGACAGAATTATTCTCCATATCGGACCCGCGGCAGAACTTGAACAAAAGCTGCGTGCCGCCGCCCATATCCTTGAAAACGAGATTGCAGGCAACGAACAGGGTACGCTGCTCCTCTTAAATCCGTTACAAGTAGTTTTTTCGCCCGAATAACATATATATCGGGGGTCTCGAAAATAAAAAACACAAAATAAATGGTTTTTTAAAAAATATTTTCTAAAAACCTATTGATATTTTCTTCCAAATCTGCTACAATAGATTTAATAGTGTATAAGGAGATGTAAAAATGGCGATTTTCTATGATGAAGACGGCTTTGCTGAGGAGCTGACAGACGAACTTGATAACAATTCAGTGTACGACGTAAATATAAAAGTATTCGGGATTGGCGGCGGCGGTTGCAATGCTCTTGAGCATATGGCGAAGTGCGGTATTCCGGGCGTGGAATACATAGCTGTCAATACCGATGTGCCTGCTTTGCGCTCTAAGGATAAGAACCTTATGAGACGTTTGCAAATCGGAAAAAAAACCACAAAAGGGCGCGGCGCGGGCGGAGACCCCAATATAGGTGCGGAATCCGCGCACGAGGGCCGCGAAGAAATCGAAAAAGCCCAAAACGGGGCG
>JAITFV010000314.1 GCA_031281115.1 Oscillospiraceae bacterium
ACCTACCCTTTTCTGCGCCCGAGACGCGGTTGAATGTTTTAGGGGGCGAACACAGTTCGCCCCCTACAAAATATTATATATCGCTGTTATTCTATGAACTTATCCGCATTTAACTCAAACACTTCAAGAACTAACGGGTCAAAATGCTCCGGCAGAGTACGACCGTCCCCCTTCAATATAATGTCCAAAGCGGTTTTATGCGTAAACGCATCTTTATATTCTCTTTTGCTGGTCAGCGCGTCATAAACATCAACTAAAGCAACAATTCTCGCTGATAACGGGATTTCATTGCCTTTCAGCCCCTTCGGATAACCTGAACCATCGAATTTTTCATGATGATACAGCGCAATATCCACCGCAATCATCAAGTTATCCGTGTCTGAATCCAACAATTCCTTGGTCTGCAGAAGCATATCGGCTCCTTGAGTGGTATGGGATTTCATCGTTTCAAATTCTTCGGCTGTGAGTTTTGCCGGTTTAAGCAAAATAGTATCTGAAATAGCGATTTTACCTATATCATGCAGCGGGGAATACGATGCAATATTGCTTACTTCCTTGAGCGAGATAACATCGGGGTATTTCTGATAAAGACATTCAGCAAGCAGCTTTGCCATTCTTTTGATTCTCTTGAGGTGCTCGCCCGTACCGAGGTCACGGCGCTCAGCCAAAAAAGACATACCGAATATTATGGCTTCCTGCGATTTACGAAGCTCCTCTGTTCGTTTTTCCACTAATACTTCCAAGCTGTCGCGGTGCAGTTTATTTTCCATTTGGTTACGCACCTTGATGCTTACAATATCAGGGTTATACGGTTTTACGATATAATCCACGGCACCGAGCATCAGTCCTTGAGCCTCACTGAAACTGTCTCCGCTTCCGGTAATGAATATTACCGGCGTATGTAAAAACCTGCTGTCGTTTTTCATCTGCTTCAGCACTTCAAACCCGTCAATCCCCGGCATTATAATGTCAAGCAGCACGATGTCGGGCAAGCTCTTATCCATAACTTTCAGCGCGCGCTCTCCGTTTGCAGCTATATACACGGTATAGAAGTCTTCAAGCATACCGCGTAGCGCGCTCAGATTTTCTTTTGAGTCATCCACGATTAAAACAGAATTTTTCTCATTTATAGAACATAATATTATTTTTTTATTAACAGTTTCGGATACCCCTTCATAACCGTGATTCAATATTATTTTATTCACAGCTTCGGCGGCTTCGTCATAATCGTAATTCAATACTGTTTTACTGAGAATGCTCAGCTCATCGTTACTGACAGATTTCCATTGCTTTGCCGATAAAGCTTTTACAGCAGCTTCACAGTGAGTAGGTTCACTGATTTCCAATGCTGAAAGCAGTTCCGCAAGAAGTTCGCGGAGTTCATCAGCACTGCCTTCGGGCTTTTGCACGGAATCGCCGGCTTCATCGGTCGCATTCAAGATATTTTCTTTTGTTTCTTTTATGCGCAGCCATATGCTGTCATATAAAGCATTATCTAAAATTCCCGAACGCTGCTTTTCTTCAAACATAACCAATGCCTCATACAGGGCTACGGCGCCCATATTGCCCGCTACACCCTTGATTGTATGGATTTTTTTCGAGGTTTCTTCTGCATTTTCCTTTGAAAAAGCTATCTCCATAGGCGTATCATCTGCTTCAAGCCCCGCAGCAAAAGAACGTAGCACTTTTAAGTATCTGTCTGTTTTGCCGCCAAAGCGCTTGATACCGGTTTCTACATCTACACCATTAATTTTCATTTTAGTTTCCCCCTTAAATTTCTGTTTCTTCTGCGACTCGCAAGCCGCGAAGCCCTGTTATCCATTTAAGAAAATGGATAACAGTATTAACACGAACCGGACTCTATGTCTTAATTTATACATCCGGCTTAGCAAGTAAATGACTGCGTAACTTATCTATAACATCATCGTAATCTATCGGCTTGCCTATGTGTCCGTCCATACCCGAAGCGATGGATTTATCGATGTCCTCTTGAAAAACATTTGCTGTCATCGCTACAATCGGTATAGTTTTTGCCTGCGGAACGCCGAGCGCTCTAATCCTTCGCGTTGCTTCATATCCGTCCATTACGGGCATTTGGATATCCATAAATATCATATCGTATTTTTCAGGCGACTCACTGAAAATCCGAACAGCCTCCGCTCCGTTTTCCGCGCAGTCAATTTCAACCTGCACCGGCTCAAGCAGAGCAATTACAATTTCCCGGTTAATATCAACATCTTCCGCCAACAAAATACGGCGACCGGCAAACAAGTCTGATAAATCGTCCTGCTTGTTCTCGGATGCGCATTGAATGACTCCGAGGGTTTCATTTACAACATCTACGATTGCAGACGGGAACAAGGGTTTTGCTAAAAATTTGTCTACACCCGCTTTTTTTGCGCCGTCTTCAATTGTGCTCATCTCCGCAGACGAAATCATTATTACAATGGCGTTATGAGCATCGGATTTTTCATCTTTTAATGCTTTCGTTAAGGACAAGCCATCCATACCCGGCATTTTCCAGTCTACAAAGTAAATATCATACGCACCGCGCAATTTTATAAGGCCGAGGGCTTCCTCGCCGCTCAACGCCGTGTCGCAGGACGCGCCGAATCTGCCTAAAATCTCCTCGAAGTATTCCAATATAGCAGGGTCATCATCAATAGCCAAGAATGACAGTGCACTTAAATCAACGGCACCTTTTCCAATTTCCACTTTTATGTCCTCGCCGCGTTTCGCCTTAAACGTAAATTTAAACGCTGCACCCTTTCCAAGTTCAGATTCAACCCATATTTTGCCTTCCATCATATTAATGATATTCTTTGAAATCGCAAGACCTAAACCGGTACCTCCGTATTTACGTGTCGTGCTTGACTCTGCCTGGTGGAAAGTTTGGAATAACTGGCTCTGCTGTTCGGAGCTTATACCTATGCCTGTGTCAGAAACTGCGATTTGAACGGAACAGATTCCGTTTTCTTCACCAAGATATTTTGCTTCAAGCGTTACTGAACCTTCTTCGGGCGTAAATTTAACTGCATTACTTAAAAGATTAGTTATAACCTGTGCAAGACGATGGTCGTCACCGACTAAGAGGCGCGGGATAGCTTCGTCTATATGCACCGTGAGTTTCTGCTGTTTTTCGTCTGCACGAAAGCTGACTACATTCGTTACCCTGTGAAGCAGTTTTTCAAAATCAAACTCGACGAGCGAGAGTTCAAACTTATTTGCTTCTATTTTTGACATATCTAATATATCGTTAATTACGCTCAGTAAATGCTGCGATGCATCCTCGATTTTTTTCAGGCAATAGTCTTTGCGTTCTGCGCTGACAGCTAATATTCCGATTGACGTCATGCCTATAATTGCATTCATCGGCGTTCTTATTTCGTGGCTCATCGTCGCTAAAAAGTTTGATTTCGCATTGCTTGCAGCTTCCGCGCGCTGTTTTTCGCGCATGAAATCTGTAAGGTCTATCATAACCGCAAGGATTCCCGATTCAACGTTGTTTTTCAATCCGCTTCCGGTGCGGCGCAGCTCAATCGTATAGAACCTGAGCTGCCCTGTCCGGGAAAAATCTACGTTTGCATCAAACCGTATCAATTCATTTGGACACGCCGCACTGTTAAACGCTTCTTTAAACGCCGTCATTCCGTCATCGTTAAAATATAACGGAAACACATCTTCATAACTACGATTTTTAATATAATCAAAATTGGGCGTATTCGTCTCGTGCATAAAAGTTTCAGTAGATAAAACAAACCGCCCGTCACTGTCAAAAAGTATAATAATGTTAGGGCAGCTCTGCAATAACATGTCCGTATAAGCGCGCTGTTTAATATTTGCATCCGTCAGCGCAGTGTTTAAGCTCGTTTTTGCATCCGTTGCCTTTGACACTTTATCAAGCAAGGCGTTCGTGATTCTGTTTTCACGCGCGTATTTTTTATTTTCGCGGGTTAATCTGTCCACTTCTTCAAGAAGCTGCCGGTTTTCTTCTGTGAGCGATTGAACGGTTTTATCCGGTGTCATTTCTTTTTCAAACAATATACCACACCCTTCTTCGGTGAAAATGCAGTTTTTAAAATTTATATCAGGCAGGCGATAAAAGCATTATTATGAAAACGATTTACGGCTTTACCCCCTGATACTTGTGTCGGACAGATTTCTCCCCCTGAGGTCGCCATCATAAACGGCAGTTTTGCGCCTACTTTGTTACACAG
>JAITFV010000064.1 GCA_031281115.1 Oscillospiraceae bacterium
GGATTCATTCGTGGTGATGAGCCCGACAATCCGCTGATAATTCTCTGGGGTGACTTTATACTCGGCTAAGTGCGCCAAATCTTTTTCATCTTCGCCGTAAAACTTAAAGCACCTCTCACCTTTAATGTAGAGGTCGGTGAATAGAGCAAGCTCCTTTTTAAGAGTAGCGATTTGAGTTTCTTTTTCAGCTACGCTTTTTTCTAACCTCGCAAACTCATTTTGCAAGCTCGCCAATGTTTCTCCTGCGTTAATTCTTTTATTCAAACTCGCAAGATAATCAAGTTCCGCGTCGTTCTTCCACGAGAACGGCTTTTTCTTATCACGCTTACGAACAGGCAGCACCCCTTGAACAAAAACAATGGTGTACTGCTTCATCGTTTTTAAAACTATCACTTCAAGCGCATCGGGATTCTTTTCCGCACCGAGCTTGCTGTCAATGTTTCTCTCATACATCTGCTTCATCACAAGCCTGTTCTTAATCCCCTGTTCGGAATATTCCTCACCTAATGATTTAAGGCGAATCGGTTTGCCACTATACTTCGGTGTAACGGAAACATACTTGCCTTCCTTGACCGAGTAGTTGAACCTTCTCAGCCTCTCTAAAACCTCGCCGTATGTTTTCGACTGCATGATAATCTTATCGAGGTTGTCGCGAAGATTATCACGGAGAGGATTTTTGTTCGGTATAAAATCTTTTTCAAGTTTGCGGATTTGCTCGACATAACACTCCTGCGCTTCAAATCCGTTCTCGGTTTCACGGAAAGGGATTCTCATTTCATTGAGCTTATTCTGAATAAAAGACTGCTTCTCCGGCACAGAGTAGAAGAAAGATTTCCACGGTGAGTGTCGCTGCTCGTTCAACTTTTCTTTTTCGAGCCGGAGGATTTTATTCTCTTGTCGAAGCTGCTCGGCTGTGTTCTCCGCACTTGTGCTCCACATACGGACGGCGGTGATTTTCTTTTCATCCTGCGTTTCTTTATAATCCCCGACCGATTGATGGGTGTGTGTTGCGTTCTTAACATCACGGCGCAGTCCGTGGCGGTTTAAGATTTTCTCCATCTCTTTGCGGTTCTGCATAGCAGTTTCAATCCGAGCAGCGGCGGTATGTTCAATATGTCATGGGATTTACTCGCTCAATCGGGAATGTCACCCAAAGACGTAATCGCACCGAGTTCTTTTGAGTTCGCCACCGGAAACAATTTCAAAATGGACGGTAAATTCGGAGCAGTTTCGTTTGTATCAATACTCGCAAGCGAAATGTCAGACCGTATGCTTGCAGACTTTTTAAGCATCGAACACCCTGTCACCATTGCCCTGCATTTACAGAGCATAGACCAGACAAAAGCTATTAAAATCGCTAAACGTGCCATCACCGATATAGACAAAATGAAGATGGACGAGCAGAAAAAAGCGTTTAAGGCAGGTTATGATTCGGATATAATTCCTCCCGATATTCTCACGTACTCGGAGGAAGCGAAAAGTCTGTTAAACGACTTACAGAGCCGTAATGAGCGGTTTTTCCTAATCACGTTCTTGATTATGAATACTGCCGACACCAAACGCAAACTTGACAATATCCTGTTCCAAGAAGCAGGGATTGCACAGAAATATAATTGTCAATTAAAGCGGTTAGACTTTCAGCAAGAGGACGGTTTGTTTTCATCTGTGCCGATTGGTATAAATTTAGTAGATATAAAGAGAGGTTTAACCACTTCTTCTACTGCGATTTTTGTGCCGTTCACCACACAGGAATTATTTCAAGGCGGTGAAGCCCTATACTACGGTGTCAACGCATTATCGAATAATATGATAATGTGCGATAGAAAATCGCTTAAAAACCCAAACGGGATGATACTCGGTACGCCCGGGAGCGGTAAAAGTTTCTCTGCAAAGCGTGAAATAGTCAATGTTTTCTTGACTACCCGTGACGACATCGTTATATGTGACCCCGAAGCGGAATACTATCCGCTTGTCAATCGTCTGAAAGGTCAAGTCATTAAGATTTCACCGACAAGCGACCACTATATCAATCCGTTAGACATTAATATCGACTACGCTGATGACGATGACCCCTTATCGCTGAAAAGCGATTTTATTTTATCCCTGTGCGAATTAATACTCGGCGGCAGAAACGGTTTAGAGCCGATTGAAAAGACGATTATTGACCGTTGTGTTCGTCTTGTTTACCGTGAGTTTATGCTCAATCCGCATACTGATAATATGCCGATTTTAGAGGATTTGTATAACCTCATATTACAACAACCGGAATCGGCAGCACAGCGTATTGCAACAGCCTTAGAGTTATATGTTAAAGGTTCGTTATCGGTTTTTAATCATCGCACAAACGTAGACATCAAAAATCGAATCGTCTGCTTTGATATTAAGGAACTCGGCAAGCAGTTGAAGAAAATCGGAATGTTAGTTGTTCAAGACTGCGTTTGGAATAAAGTTACCATTAATCGTGCCGAAAGAAAGTCAACCAGATACTATATAGATGAGTTTCATTTGCTCTTAAAAGATGAGCAAACATCAGCTTATTCTATTGAGATTTGGAAGCGTTTCCGCAAGGGGGACTGTACGCTATCCATATTCACAACCTCACCCGTAACCGCGCTATCATGCGGAGTATCAAGCGGGGTATCGTCCGCCGATTCGTCCATACTATCTATCATGTCAATATGTGAAACTTGCTTGCCGTCCTTTACGTTGTAGTAAATAACAACTTTATCGTCATACGCATAAACCGAGTTAATAAACGTGTCAATTATGCGGCGTTGGAAATCGGCGTCGAGTTCATCACCCCGCGAAAAACTTAAAATCCATTTAAGAATTTCCGCTTCCGTCCAACGGCGGCGGGTTGCAATACGCATTACGGTAAGCTCATGCTCAACATCAGCTTTTTGCGCCGTCAATAGTGTTATTCTATCAAAAAATACTTGCCGCGCTTCCTTTGGGACTTCGAGCGTATTCTCAACGGCGGTATTTATATCCCGCTCAATTTTAGATAACTGATTTTCTAATGCCCGCATTTCCTTGTCGTTAAATTCGTCATTGTAACGGGTAACAATACGGGACGCGATATATTCAGCGCGGGCGGGTTGTAAAACATACTCTTTTGTTTGCTCAACAACGTACCATTCTAAAAAGTCCTTGCGTTCACTCTTTTTAAGACAATTACGCTTAAACTTGCGCCCCATACATTGATAATATGCGTATGGCTTGCCCTGTTTATTGATATTAAAATTGCCGAAAAGTTTTTCCCCGCACATACCGCAAAAAACTTTACCGCTCAACAAGTACGGTATTTTTGCCTTATTGCTACCCTTGCCGCGGGACTTTTTATCAAGCTCAACTTGTACTTTGTCGTAAAGCTCTTTGTCAATTATAGCGGGACAACCGCCCTCAACCTCACCTTCGCCAAAAAGATAAACGCCGTAATATTTTTCATTTTTCAAAATATTATGTAGCGTTGAATAAGCAATAGGCGTACCCTTTTTACTTAACAACCCCATTTTAGACAATTCTTTTATTATTTCCGCCTTTGGCGTACCCTTTGCGTATTCGGTAAAGGCGTAGCGGACAACGGCGGCTTCGTCCTCAACGACAACGAGCTTTTTATCAACAATATTATAACCATAGGCGGCATAACCGCCGACATGAAGCCCCTTTGCCATATTCTCACGTTGCCCCCTCTTTACGTTTTGCGCGAGATTCGCGGAAAAGTATTCCGCCGCCGCTTCAAGTACGCCCTCTAATATAATCCCTTCGGGGTCATCAGAAATACGTTCCGTTGCCGATACCACTTTTACGCCGTTCTTTTTCAACAAACGCTTGTAAAACGCGCTATCAAAGCGGTTACGGGCGAAACGGTCAAGTTTCCAAACAATAACGATTTGAAATTGCTCTTTTGCGCTATCATTCATCATTTGTAAAAATTGCGGGCGTTCGTCCGTTTTGCCCGACAAAGCGCGGTCAATGTACTCACCGACCACGTTGTACCCCTCACGCTTTGCATAGGCGATACAATCATTTATTTGCCCCTCTATGCTTTGTTCGTTTTGGTTTG
>JAITFV010000209.1 GCA_031281115.1 Oscillospiraceae bacterium
CTTTTTAAGTTAAAGGGGCTTGCGCTGTTGCGACAGCGCCCGCTGCGCTCACGCAGCGGAAACCCGTTTAAATTGAAACTGTGGAACAGTTTTCAATTTAAACGATTATACAACAGCGCAAATACCGCGGCAGTATCTGCGTTTCTATTTTAATTTTTGGAACAATTTAGCGCGCCGGTCAATATCCAGTTTCTGAAATATTGCACGGAGATGCGCCCGCACGGTATTTTCACTGACAAAAAGAATTTTTGCTATCTCGTTGTTACGCAGACCCTCCGCGACAAGCAGCGCGACCTCGCGTTCGCGTTCGGTAAGGTTGCAGGGCAGCTCATCCGCGATTATAGAATTGCGCAGAGCAATCCATCCGGTAGCGTACTTCTCTTTATACTTTATAAACATGGGGAGAATGTGAGGGTATTTATTCTCTATCAATTCATCGGAAAGACCTTTAAGCATCCAGGAAAAAGCCACAAAATAATGAATCCAGCCATCAGACATGGAGCTTTCTGCAATACGCTCCAAACTCTCGGAAGCCTGAACGCGGTCTCCTAAAGATATATATCCGATAGCCATCAGGAAAAAATGTAAATGCTTTGAAAAGACCGTGTAACTGTCGAGCCAATGAGCCTGTCCCAATCCTATAAACCGCGCGAACTCGCCGCGCCCCAGCAGATAGAACAAATGAGTCGCCAGCGCGTTTCTTTTGACGGAAGCAGGAAGCCCGCGGGAAGTAAAATCAGCGGTTTTCAGCCAATCTGCAACATTTTCGTAATCCTTGAGCCCGGTCAAAAGTATTCCGCGCACCACATCAAGCAGCGTTCTGAACATAGGGGTGTTCTGCGATGGACCGGCGGCGGCTTTTTCCAGTGCGCCGACAGCACATTTCCAGTCGTCTGCGTCAGCTTTAAGGAGTGCGATTTCCCCGAGCAGTCTCGCGGCGCCTATTTGGATAATTTTCTGCCGCTTGCTCTCCGCAATGAAAATCGCTTTATAAGCGTATATTTCAGCATCTATCGTCTCGCATCTTAAATAGGCAAGCTCTGCGCGGAATAATACATCCGCGCCGCTTCCGTGACCGCCGGTTATTTTAGAATACAACGCGATAAATTCTTCCAAAGCGTCAGCCTCGCGGTCAGCTTCGCCGACATTAATATGGAATATCACAAGCTGTACGTATTCATAAAACGCCCACGGCGCCTCGGGCAAAATAACCCGCGAGCGGTTTCCTTGAAACAAGGCATCGGCACTCCGCACAGCAATCAGCATATTATCCAACCGGGAAAAATGCTGATAAGCAGACAATAGCAGCCATTCTGCGCGCAATAACCCATACTCTGACAAAAAACTGCCCAACTCGTTCATTAGCTTGTCAAATTCAGAGCTGTTTTCCAGCAATCTGAGCGCCCATGCCACGCACAGCATGGAAAGAGGATATTCACGCTTGATTTCAGCGGGGCAGTTTTTAGCGATTTCCGGTGCGATTTTGAAAAATGCGCTGCTGCCGTCACCGATTCCCGCATTTACTATTTGGGAAAGGTCGAGGGAGAGTATCCGTTCATAATCTTTCAACTGCACGTAAAAGTCCAGTGCTTCTGCTGTTCTGCCTTCGCGTCGGCATAAATCGCCGGCTTTTATTAAACATTCTTTTTCAAAAGCTTCGCCCCGCTCGCCGCGTTTTATTCTTACAAGCTCAAATAAGATGGAATGGAACTCATAACACTGCCGGTCAGCTATATACCGGATAAACGGAACGGACAGGCTTTTTACCGCATAATCCGGTAGTGCGGTGCAGCTCAGCATACCGCACATATCCCGCACCGTACAAGCATTAAACATAGATATTTGCATAAAAAAGACCTGCTGTTCATCCCTCATCTTATTCCATACCAAATGTTCCATAAGACGTAAAACAGCTTCGTCCGAAAATTTCCCTGTTTCCCGGAATGCACAAAGCTGCAGATAGACGGCGATAATCCAGCCGTCTGTATATTTTTTTACTTTCAGTGCCGCTTCCCCGGTGATGTCTGCTCCTGTCAAAGCGTAATAAGAACGGATATCCTCGGTCTCCAATTGCAGGTCATAAGTTGTGATATGCAGTATACCGCGGCCGGCGACAGCGGAAAAGAAGTCCTGCCCCAACGTCTGGGTTATGATGACAACGCACAGTTTATCGCTGTTATGGTTGAGCAGCGCTGTCGAAAAAGGCAGCGGCAGAGCGGCGCGGAAAAATTGAAAATCATCAATTACGAGCCATGTTTTACGGTGACATTCAACAGAACGTATCGTATCGCAGGCATCCCCTATCGTGAAAGCGTTCGGAAAGTCGATTTGGCGCAGGCGTTCGCCGGTTCGCTCGTCAATTTTTTCTATTTCTCGACATAACCGCCGGTAAAGCGATTGCGGTGCCTCGTCTGCGGCAGTAAACCAATGAACATCGCCCCCGCGGTCAGCCGCGCCTTCCAAATAATCGCGTATGGCAGTGGTTTTGCCGTAACCCGACGGAGCTTCTATAACAGCAGCCTGCGAAACATCAAGCAAATCTAATTTTTTTTGCAAATGTTTTGAATAATAATGAACCTTTAAAGTTTCGTCTCTCTTTTTATGCATGATACTCCTCTTCATAATCAAATTTAATGAAAAATAGTCTGCTTAGACGATGTTGAAATAGTCTGCTTAGTCGATGTGCAAATTCCTACAATGTTATATAATTTATTTTGTGATTCTACAAATAACTTGAAAAAGCAAGGAAAATAAATTATATGAAAAAGTTAAGTATTATTGAAATTTATGAAAAATACGGGACAGCCGACTGCCTTGGAGGGTATACAACGATTAAATACCTGAAGCGCTGCGAGGGATACAGCGCAGCGAAAGAGCGCGGAGATATTCCGGCGGCAGACAGTGTCATAAAAAAATGCGCCAGTGCGGATAAGTTACAATTAATCAAAGCAAAATATCCCGATGCTTTTTTGCTTCCTGTGTTGAAAGAAAATAATGCGCTGCCGTTATGTCTATGTATAAATATCGGGCTTCCGATATGCTTGTCAGCGCTTTGCGTAAACACGCATAAACGCAAAAACATGCCGGCTATTCAGCGAATATTGAAAAAACCTGTATTTTGCGGCGAAATTATTCCCGGAAAAAATTATATTCTCGTTGACGATGTTATTACCCAAGGCGGAACAATTTCATCGTTAATGCAGTTCGTTTCTCAGAGGGGAGGAAAAATTTCCGCAATCCTCTCGCTTGCCTACGCCAGAGGAAGCAAAAAAATTATACCGACAAGAGAAAATCTTGCTAAGTTGAAACAGCGCTTCGGAAAAAAGCTGACTGATTTTTTTGAGGAGTACGGTTTAGGGGATGATGCTGCGGAACAACTGACAAATTCGGAAATACTTTATTTAATGAAATTTTCAAACGTTGAAAACATCAGAAAAAAAACATACAATATTATACGGCAAAAGGATTGATGCTGTATATTCTGATACTATAGTCCTTTAACTTAAAAAGCGTTTCGCTTTTTAAGTTAAAGGGGTTTGCGCTGTTGCGACAGCGCCCGCTGCGCTCACACAGCGGAA
>JAITFV010000009.1 GCA_031281115.1 Oscillospiraceae bacterium
CGGATTTGCCCGAGATTTAAGTAATATGCCATTAACTCACGGATTTGGTGCTTGTTTCGGATTGGTTCGGTTGTTTTCATTTGAAAAGCCCTCCTTCAGTAAATATACGCCCATGTAACATACTCCTCAGTATGTTACATGGGTGTTTTTTTGTCGTGTTTTCAAGGGTTTTATCATCCCTTCGCGGTTTCTCCGTAACCAGAAACACAATTATTTCATTCATCTTTTCCCTTGTTTATGCGTTAATTCTTGCGATAGTAACATACTGAGGAGTATCAACTTCTCGCTTACGAGCCGATTGATGGAACACAACGTGTTGCTGAGTAAGCCGGTCGATTTGCTTAGTGTAGTCGTCTTTGAGCGAATGAAATGTTTCACGGTCGATTTCAAGATTTATAAAACGCTCATAACACTCCTGCCGCTGTTTAGAAAGCAGACCGATTTGCTTTTCTATATCAACACTGTTTAATTGAACCACAGAGCCATCGAGCTGATTATTTTTCATGGTTGCCTTACGGAATCCCGATAAATCAGCGCAGTTCAGAACAACCTCGGCTTGCTTCTTGATTATAGCCATTACCGCATCTTCGACTTCGGCGGTAGATACTTTCAGCTTGTGGCAATCTGCCGATGGGTCAGCATGGGTTTTCATGCAGCGATACATGGGTTGTGTAGTCGTATTGCCGTAAATCATAGCGTGACCGCAAGTTCCGCATACGATTTTTCCTCGGAGAAGGTAGTTGTGAGGTTGTTGCTTCCGCTTGCTTTGCGAAATCAATGTCTGCACCTGCTCGAAGATTTCCTGCGATACGATTGCAGGGTGTTTGTCGGGAATTATAACCCATTCGCTCTGTGGCGTGTGATATTTACGACCGCTTTCATCTTGAAAAGTTCTCCCTGCGATATAAGTACCGGTGTACTGCTCGTTTTTCAAGATTTCACGTATACGCAAGAGCGTCCACTTGTATGTCGGCTGAATATTCAGACCTCTTTTGATTTTGAAATACTCGCCCGGCGGTATGTGCTTGGAGTTCCTCGGCAATATCACGAGCTGAGCAACCTTGCAGAGCCAAATCGAAAATGAGCTTAACAACTTCAGCAGCGGAAGTGTCGATTTCAAGTTCCTTGCTTGAATTTATACGATAACCATATAGAGTTGCTGTGGGTTTTCTTTCTCCGCTTTCAATCCTGTCATAAAGTTTCTTAGCATGATTACTTCGTTCTCTGCCATTTGTGAGTGCTTCTTTCGGGGATTTAAGAATTTCTTGAACCCTTTCAAATTCCTCTTTGCTCACGATTGACGGGTGACTGTCGGGAATAATAATCCACTCCGAACGTGGCTTTTCAATCATAACCTTTATGATGCCTATATGGAGTAACACTACTGCAGTTATTTGGAGGAAACCGTGTTGTGAAGATGATAAATTTTATTACTTTAATGTGGAAGGAAGAGAACCATGTTGTTAAAAAGGATAATTCTTCTCAGCATCGGTGGCATCGCTATTACCTTATTATGTTCTTGTACAAGCCAATTTAACACAAGTGAGGATATAGAAGAAACAACATCTCTTCCTGTTTTTGTTTTTGATACTTCACAAAACGTCACTATTATTGAACCTCCGATTGCTATTAAGCAATCGGAGGAATCCCCTTTTTTTCAATTACCGGAAGAAGATAAAATAGAAAATGGCGACGAATTTATACTGCCGGATATTATTTTGAGAGAGGGTGGTATACCTTGGGATGAGTTATATATTTTCAAGCCCATCCCTATATTAATTGATACTCCTTCAGAATTATTAAAGAAAATTGATTCGAATGAATTTATGGAGTGGGGGTTCAATAATGGATTTGATAAACTGCGCCTTGCAGAAAAAAAACCGGAATTAATACGAACAAGACTAAATGAATGTAATAATATTTATACATTTTTGCTTGAATTTGGGAATAGATTTACGAATGAGGAAATAATAGAATCGCTTATAAATAACAAAGATTATATGAATATGAACCCAGATTTTCCATATGAAGTTTCTGATGCACAAATAGAAGCCATTCTTTCAATGAATGAGGAAAGGATATTGCATGCGTTCATCAGTGATTTTTCAATTACAAAAGGCGTTTATTATTACACCCCAGAATGGTTATATTATCACACAATTGAAGATTATGAAGAAGCAGGGCTTACGCCTTATGAAATTTTACGTGTTTTAGATTTGTGCAGAGAACTTCAAGTTCTCCATGATACTTTTATAGATGTTGTTGAATATAGTTTATATCATTTCGCGAAAATGCAGGATTCAAATTTAACGATAATTGACATTTCAGGTTATAATCGGGATATGAGTATGCCATTGCCTTTAGGGGAAACAACAACACAAACATATTTAAATAAAATGTGGTTTAATGGAGGTCCAATAGAATATAAGATGCTAAATCTTGAAGAATTAGATTCTTTCGACCCAAGTTTCTTAATAAACGGTATTAAATATACATTTGCATGGGTTTATCATAATAAAATAGAAGCGTATATGGAAGCAGGAATCACACCGGATATATTATTAGAAATGTTGCCAAGGTATGGGGAATTAAGGGTTTTGAGAGAAGTAGCGATGATTGCATTAGAAGAAAAAATATTAGCGTATGTAGAATACTATAATGAAAAAAGTAATTAATCTTTAATTTAAACAGCCTGTTCATTTTGAACAGGCTATGGTTTTTATGAAAGCAAACACCGCTTAACCAAATCGTAAAGTGTTTCCGCATTACCCCCGGCTTTCGCTTTATAGCTGAGTGCTTTTAATAAAATCACGGCGTTATCTTCACTCAAATCTTTAACAGCTTTATCCATCTTAGCGGAGTTTTCTAATTGAATTGTAGCTAACAAAGAATCGTTCTTTGACGGCACGGTAGCTTCAGCTACTTGGT
>JAITFV010000110.1 GCA_031281115.1 Oscillospiraceae bacterium
GATTGGTGAGCCTGTCAACAAAAGTAACCGTGATGCTTCTGCCTGCTTCATAAAACCGCTTTGCGATTTCATGAGCCTGCACAAATTCTATGCCGCGCCCTGTGAAATTCTCCTCGGTACTGCAAAAATAAATATTAATAGTATCATCGAGAGCGGCGAGATATTCAGCGGTGCTTGCCTCAATGCTGTAAAGCCCGCGCTCGGTAAGGTCGAAATGCAGATTTAAGCTGCCGAAAAGCATACTGAAAACAACATTGAGCAAAATCGCAATTGTTATAAAAACCACGGTAATAACCACAGAATAACTGCCGTGTTTAAGTTTTCGCCGTAAGTCGTTTATTTTATGCGGTGTGTCCGGATTCTCGGGTAATTGTACATTGTCTGTCACGCCCAACGCCTCCTTTCCAAAACTCTTACAGTCAGGAACAGGAAAATCGCCATAACGGTAATGAAGAACAGAATATTCGCTGCCACAAACATACCGAGCGTGAAATCAACATAGCGGTTAAAAATGGATATGCTGCGGAGCGTGTTTGAGATTACCCGCACGGGAATAACCGTTGCGAGCGTATTCATTAAAAATATAACCAAGTTCAAAAACATACTTCCGACTGCGGCTATCATTTGGTTTTCTGTCAGCGATGAAACAAATAAGCCCATCGCAACATACACGCCGCCAAGCAGCAGAATCCCCACGAAATTACCCCACAAAGTTATCCACGAAATCGTAGCGAAAAACGACAGTACTATACCGTAGACCGGAAGAATAAAAACTCCGAGCAGGAAAACCGCATATGCAGACAGAAACTTCCCCGCGACAAGCCCGGTTAAACTAACCGGCGCAGTCAGCAGAAGCTGGTCTGCTTTTTGTCGTTTTTCCTCGGACATGAGCCGCATAGTCAGCACCGGCACGAAAATCATCAGCACGAAGTACATAAAATGAAAGACGGGCGTTAAGTCTGTGCTGCCTTGTCCGAGCGTAAATAAATAAAACACAAGCCCCGATATCAGTATGCAGGCGGCGGCAAAAACATAACCGATGGGTGAGGTGAAATACGCAGTAAATTCACGCTTAAAAATTGCAAACATTTATGCACCCTCCCCGTTTTTTACATTACCGTAAACATCGCCTGTGATTAGTTTTAAAAACACTTCCTCAAGAGTAAGCTCGTTCGATTTCATCATCAGCAGGGGATAATTCCGCGAGCTGAGCTTTTTGAAAATTTCACGTCTTACGTCTTCGCCTTTTTTAGGCTCAATTTCATACTCGAAAACTCCGCTTTCCGCTTCACGCAGGGAAACTACCTGTTTTATTCTGTGAACACTTTCGAGCAGTTTTTTAACTTCGCTCTCGCTGCCTTCGACACGGATTTTGAGGGAAAGGTTTTCGGTAAAACCGGACGCGAGCGCGGAAGCTTGCTCATCGGCAACGATTTTCCCTTTGTTAATCACAATGATTCTGTCGCATACAGCCTGAATTTCCGGCAGTATATGCGATGACAAAATAACCGTATGGTTCTTGCCGAGTTTTTTTATAAGCGAGCGGATTTCAATGATTTGCTTAGGGTCAAGCCCGACTGTAGGCTCGTCCAAAATTAAAGTTCCCGGGTTGCCGACAAGCGCTTGCGCAAGCCCTACACGCTGGCGATAGCCTTTTGAGAGGTTGCGGATTGTACGTTTGCCAACGTCTGTAATCTTCACTAAATCGCATATTTCACCTAAATGAGAATTGCGCGGCAGTTTGCATTTTTTCAGCTCGTAAACGAATTTTAAATAGCTGTCCACTGTCATGTCGGTGTAAAGCGGCGGATATTCGGGGAGGTATCCGATTCGCTTTTTAACGGCAATCGGGTCGTCAAGGATGTCAATCCCGTCTATCATTGCCTGTCCTGCGGTTGACGAAATATATCCGGTCAGAATATTCATCGTCGTGCTTTTCCCTGCACCGTTAGGGCCGAGGAAGCCGAGGATTTCGCCTTCTTCTGCACGGAAAGAAATATTATCAACGGCTTTGTTTGAACCGTAGTTTTTAGAAAGATTTTTAACTTCTATCATTGGCTTAGCCTTTCAATCGCTGTTTTTATACGTTTCACCGATTCCTCTTTTCCGAGCATGATGCAAACATCAAGACCGCCGCCGGGTGCCGATTTTTTGCCGGTCAGCGCGACTTGCAGCGGGTAGAGATAATAGCCGAGTTTAACCTTTTCAAAATGAACGTCTTCTGTTAATTTCTTAAATGCAATGAGAAGGTTGTCGCGGTCGAAAAAAGGTTCAGCGGGAGTAAAATCATATGTTTCTATCAGCTGAAGCGCTTCTTTAAGCGCAGGGAGCGATGCTTCCGGTGTGGTTTTCATTTTTTTATTGCTATATAAATCAATTTCATAATCACAGGGCTTTTCTATAAAATCAATCTGCGGAGTTATATCGGTTAATACCTCTGTGCGCGGCTGTAACGCCGCAAACAGAATATCGCAATTTGCAACCGAGCATTGCCCATCCTTGCATATATAAGGCTTTACATAAGGTTTTGCCAATTCTTTAAATTTTTCGGGCGTTAAATTACGGATATAATGTGCGTTTATTACACGCATTTTCACTTCATCGAAAATTGCCGGCGATTTTGAAATACCGTCCAAGTCAAAAGCTTCGACAAGTTCAGCAAGCGTGAAAAACTCGTTTTCACCTTTGGGCGACCAGCCGAGCAGCGCAATGTAGTTAATCACGGCTTCCACAAGATAACCTTTATCGATAAAATCGCTGAAGTAAGCATCGCCGTCACGCTTTGAAAGCTTGTTGTTAGAATCCCTCATAATCGGCGCGACATGAATGAAAACCGGCGGTTCCCAGCCTAACGCTTCGTAAAGTAAAATATATTTGGGTGTTGAGGAAAGAAACTCGCTTCCGCGGATTATATGCGTGATTTCCATTAAATGGTCATCGACTACGTTAGCGAAATTATAGGTCGGCATACCGTCGGATTTTATTAAAACCTGGTCTTCTATCTCAGCGTTATCAACCGTTATTTCCCCGAAAATTTCATCGCGGAAAGTCGTGCTGCCGTCTGACGGAACCTTTTGACGGATTACAAAAGGTTCGCCGGTGATTTCTTTAATCAAATCACGACAACTGCAATCTTCTTTTCCGGCAGGGCAGAAGCAGTAATAAGCCGCGTTTTTCTCGACAAGCTCATTTGCGTATTTCATATATAAATCTTTACGCATACTTTGAAAGTACGGACCGTAATCGCCGGTTTCGCGGTATTCACCGGGAGGTGTTTCTCCCACGGGACCTTCGTCCCGGTGAAGCCCGCAGGTTTCCAGCGTGTTATAAATTACATCGACTGCGCCCTCAACATAGCGCGCCCGGTCGGTATCTTCAATTCGCAGTATAAACGCGCCTTTGTGTTTTCTCGCGAAAAGCCACGCGTAGAGTGCGGTACGAAGTACGCCGAGGTGCATG
>JAITFV010000111.1 GCA_031281115.1 Oscillospiraceae bacterium
AAAGAATAGTTTTTATTATCTTGATTCTTTTAGCGTTGCTCGTTTCGGCTTGCGCGATGGAGGAATCGCTTAAAAACCCGCCGCCGGATTTCCCGCCTGCTGTAACTGTCGCCGCTGAAGAAGCCGCACCCGCTTTCGCCGGTTCTTTTATGGACGAACCCCGGTTGCTTGACTATACTGAAGTAAATTTTCGTATCAGGACAAGCAATATCACGACCGAAACAAGCCGGCTCGATTTTGAAATCAATAACCGTTCCGAAACGGATTATATTTACGGTGAAGAATTCGCGCTTTATAAAGACATAAACGGCTCGTGGAATTACATTGATATCATGTTCGGCGCAGGGTGGAACGACGGCGGTTTGCTGCTTCCGGCGGGTTCTGTGAATAACGGCAGTATTGATATCGGATATTTTTTCGGTGTTCTTGACGAGGGAAATTACAGGGTCGAGAAGATTCTTTTATCGGAGGACGAATGGTGCTTGCTGAGTACGGAGTTTGAAGTGGTTGAGGCGGAGAAGTAAAACATTGCGGAGGCATTTGCCTCCGCGGTGTTAATTTTGCAAATAAATTATAATCTGACATAAACAAATCCTGTCCAATGGTAATACTCTATTGTTATTAAGACTTCGTCATTTCTTTTAAAAATATAACGAGTAAATCCCTCTAAATCATACCTCGTACCACTTAAATCTATTAAAGCCATAAGGTAATTTCTATAGCTGTTAAAAAGTATTTCATTAACATCGTTGTAAACCCATATATTCTCAATTGGTGAAAATTTATACGCTTTGACTTCGGTGACATCTGTGAAAGTCCTAAAATTCGTTTCAGGATAATACGTTAATTCGGGCGGTGTATTCTGCCAATAAAAAATTTCTACAGTTGCTTTTCTTTCTGTGGGGAAATATTCAATCGCAATTATATTTATATTATTTTTTGCAAAAATATAGCGCATAGATGTGCCGAAATTATGTGTTGTGACGTTTAAACTTTCAATAGTCATGAGATAATTTTTGTAAGCTTCAAAGGTGGCGGCATAAACATCTTCATGAACCCATACATCATCATCAAAATAACGACTCTCTACACCAGTTATATCCGTGAATGTTCTAATAGTTGTTCCGAGATAAAAATCTGGTTCAGGTAGAACGAGAACGTCCGGCTTATTCTTATCGCTCATGAATAAGTAAGAATAATTTCCAAAACTGCCAGCACCAATATATTTGTGCTCCGGTGACATAATATATGCTCTGTGGCCCGATGAATTCATCCAACCGCTAACAACGGCTTCTGCACCCATTTTAAACTCCGGAAATGAATTTACTCCTGCACCAGATAAATTGCCTCCATTCCATCGCAACTGTCCGCCGAAAGCTCTGACAATATTGGCAGAAGCTCCGTGAAGCGCATTAGGGTCACTTGCATATGGTCCAAAATTATGTCCTTGTCCCGGTTCTAAAGCCACTTTACCTCCTAAATTACTATGCTGTTGTGTAAAAAAGCGGGCAGACATCATGAGAATATCACATATCTCTAATTGACTGAGGTTGTGCTCTGCTCTTATTTCATTTATTAATCTTACAACCTCAAGTTCAAAATTTGAATGACCTCCACGCGCCCAATAATCATCAATCCACTGCTCTCTCTCTGCGTCTGTTAAACGGCGATTAGGAAGCGTTATTCCGCTATTGTTTCCACTGTTATTATTTCCGCTACCACCGCCACCGCCACCACCGCCGCTGCTACCGCCGGTTTCTGTCTGTGTCGGATTCAATATCGGCATTGGTATTGTCTGTGTAGGTTCAGGTTTCGGAGCGGGAGCAATTCCTGCAACAATACGCAATACAAAGAGCGCATCTGCACTATCAACTTTTCCGTCGCCATTCAAATCATATCTCGCAAAATCTGCTTCTGATAACGGCGCAATCCCCGCTACATGGCGCAGAATAGCCAAAGCATCTGCTGTGGTGAAGCCCGAAGCGGCGGCGGTAATCGGGAGAGAGACGAGCATTATTATAATTAGGAGAACCGCAGTGAGCTTTTTCATATGATTTACCTCAAATATGTAAGATTTAAGAATATTGTAACATAAATTGGCTGACAAGTCAACGGCAGGAATGTAAACATTTGACATTCCTGCAATTTTATGTTATATTTATGTAAATATGCTCGAAAGGGTCGCGCATTTATGAAAGATTCAAAAAGAGTCGGGTTGCTCGATGAAATACGGGGCTTCGCGATTATCTGCATGGTGGTTTATCACCTTTTATTCAGTTTGAAGAACTTCTACAGCGTTGATGTTCCCGTGTTTTTCGATGATTGGTTCGATATAATCCGGAGCATTTTCGCAGGTGCTTTTATATTTATATCCGGCACTGTCTGTCGTTTTTCCCGCAGTAACCTGAAGCGGGGCGCGCAGTGCTTCTTCCTTGGTATGCTGATTACTTTTGCTGTTGCGCTGGTTCAGCCTGCGTTCCAAATCCACTTCGGAATTCTGCATCTGCTCGGGATTTGCATGATTATATACGCGCTCGCTGAAGCTTTCTTCGATTTCGTACCGCCGCTTGCAGGAATTTTAATTTTCGGGTTTTTATTCTTTGCACTGTTCGGCATACCTTACGGTAATCCCGGTTTTATCGGATTTAACGGGCTTTTTACCATTCCCATGCCTGCTATTTTATATAACGCGGAAGTGCTCTTCCCTCTCGGTTTTAGAGGTCCTTACGCGAATTATGCAGATTATTTTCCGCTTCTTCCATGGTTTTGCGTGTTTGCGGCGGGCTCCTTCTTCGGGGTTTATGTGCGCGAAAATGCGCTTCCCCGCTGGTTTTACAAGACACGTGTAAGGTTTCTTGCTGCTACAGGACGATATACAATTTGGATTTATCTGCTTCATCAGCCGATAATAATTGCAATTCTAAATATAATTTTTAACGAAAGGTAATTAAAAATGAAAAGCACAGGACTCAACGAACTACGCGAAAGCTACCTTAAATTCTTCGAGGGGAAAGACCATCTGCGCCTGCCCAGCGCGCCGCTTATTCCGATTGATGATAACTCTATTTTGCTGATTAACGCAGGGATGACACCGCTTAAAAAATATTTTCAAGGAACAGAAGCACCGCCGAAAAAGCGCGTCGCTTCCTGCCAAAAGTGCATCCGCACACCCGATATTGAGAACGTTGGGCTTACATCGCGGCACGGCACTTATTTTGAGATGCTCGGGAACTTTTCGTTCGGCGATTATTTCAAAAGTGAGGCTTGCGCGTGGGCGTGGGAGTATTTCATAAAAGTGCTTGAAATCCCTGAAAACTTGCTGTGGGTCAGCGTTTATGAGGAAGACGATGAAGCCGCGGAAATCTGGGTAAAAGAAGTCGGCGTGAAACCTGAACGTATTGTGCGGTTCGGGAAAGCTGATAACTTTTGGGAACATGGGAGTGGTCCCTGCGGGCCTTGCTCGGAGATTTACTTCGACCGCGGCGCAGAAAAAGGCTGCGAACATGCAGACTGCAAAGTCGGCTGTGACTGCGACCGATATATTGAAGTGTGGAACTTGGTTTTCACGCAGTTCGACAGCGACGGCAAGGGCAACTACACGCCGCTCGCAAATAAAAATATAGATACCGGTATGGGGCTTGAGCGTTTGGCTTGTGTGATGCAAGGTGCAGACAGCCTTTTCGAGGTTGACACCGTGCAAAATATCATGAATAAAATCTGCAAAATCACCGGAAAAACTTATAAAACGAATCCGAAAGAGGATATTTCTATTCGTATAATCACCGACCATATCCGCTCGACTGCATTTATGATTGGCGACGGCGTTCTGCCGTCGAATGAGGGGCGCGGTTATGTGCTTCGCCGATTGCTCCGCAGAGCCGCACGACACGGACGTTTATTAGGTTACACTAAACCATTTTTGCATGAAGTTTGCGATACGGTTATTAACGAAAATCTTTCCACTTATCCTGAACTCGCCGAAAAGCGCGAGTATATTAAAAAAACGGTTAAAGCAGAGGAAGAAAGCTTCGCTAAGACTGTTGAAAAGGGGCTTGAATTACTCGGACGCGCAATGCGCTCCCCTGCAAGTACCGGCGTAATCGACGGCGAAACCGCGTTTAAGCTTCACGATACTTTCGGGTTCCCTGTTGACTTAACGCGCGAGATTTTAAGCGAAAACAATTTAACTTTTGATGAAGCGAAATTCAATGAATTAATGCAGATTCAAAAAGACACGGCAAGGGCGAACCAAGCGTTCAAAGGCGGCTGGGAGGATGGACAGTTAACGTTTGATAGTGAGTTTGCGGTTGAGTTTGTGGGATACGAAACACTGCTGATAAATACAAATATTCTCGCAGTAAAAGACAACTTTGTCATTCTCGAAAAATCGCCGTTCTACGCTGAGAGTGGTGGACAGGTCGGTGATACGGGCTTCATAAACAACAGCGTTAAAGTAATTGATACGAAAAAAACACCTTCAGGTCAAATTGTTTGTATTTGCGATGATGCGAGTTCCCTTTCAGCCGGACAAAATGTTTGCGCTTCTGTGGGAATTACGCGCCGCAGCGCAATTATACGCAACCATACCGCCGCGCATTTGTTGCAATCGGCACTGCGGCAGGTTTTAGGCGAGCACGTTCAGCAAGCGGGTTCTTATGTTGACGATGAACGCTGCCGCTTTGATTTCACACACGGACAAGCGTTAACGTCCGATGATATTACACAAGTTGAGTGTAAAGTGAATAGTGCTGTTCTTAAAAATTTTGTAATCGAAATTAATGAAATGCCTGTTGAAGAAGCGCGCAAAATGGGCGCGGTCGCACTTTTCGGCGAGAAGTACAGCGATAAAGTTCGTGTTGTTAAAGCCGGAAATGCGATTGAACTTTGCGGCGGCTGCCACGTTAAAAATACTGCCGAAATCGGGCTTTTCAAAATTATTTCCGAATCAAGTATAGCCTCCGGTGTACGCAGAATCGAAGCCGTGACGGGCTGGGGTGTGCTTGAACTTTTGAATTCAAAGCAGAGCGAAATTAACGAAACGTCTGAAAAAATCAAGCATCTTAATTCCGCTCATTCAAAGGAAATCGCGCGACTTAACAGCGAAATCGCAAAAATGCAAGCGCAGAATTCCGAGCTTGAAGAACTCGGCGATAAAGACGGCATAAAACTGCTTGTAATGAAACTTCCGGGAGCAAACGCCGATGCTTTGAGGCAAGCCGGCGATAAGTTGAAAAGTGAGCAAAGCGCCTTTATTGCAGTATTTGTAGGAGCGGATAACTTCTTTTGTGCCTGTGATAAAATTGCAGTCGCGAAAGGTTTCAACGCCGGAAATATAGTGCGTGAAATTTCTGCCGTTACAGGCGGTAAAGGCGGCGGCAGACCCGACAGTGCAATGGCGGGAATCGGCGATGTTTCTAAGATTGATGAGGCTTTAAGTAAATTAAATGAGATGTAACAAATTTAATTGGGGAGTAATAATATGAGCAACTGTATTTTTTGTAGAATTATAAATGATGAACTGCCTTCCGAAAAAGTTTATCAGGATGAGGAAATTATAGCCTTCAAGGATATAAATCCACAAGCGCCTGTGCATATTCTTGTGATTCCTAAGCGCCATATCGACGGAGCGGATACTCTTGAAAAAGAAGATGCCGAGCTCGCGGGACGTTTAATTTTAGCAGCTGCGAGAATCGCGGAGCAATTCCACCTCGGCGACGGTTACCGCATTGTCACCAACATCGGTAAGGACGGCGGGCAAACCGTTCGCCATCTGCATTTTCATCTTCTCGGCGGTGAAATATTAAAGGATAGTTTTTAAGTGAAACTAAAGTCTGCCGTGATTGGCTTTTCGTACCTCGCGGGTTTAATCTGTGCTTTTCTGCTTGGTTTGAGTTCTGATTACGCCTTTGCGGGAGCAGCAGCCGTAATACTTGCGGGTTTGTTTCTTTTGCGTTTTAAGGCGCAGAACATCGGTGTTTTCGCGCTTGTGTTCGGGTTTGCATTCGGTGTTTACGGATTTCATCGGCATACTTTTATGGACGCTGCGCTCGCTTTAGACGGCGAAACACGCGAAGTTACAGGAATTGTTCTCGATAAAACCTTACCTGCACGCGGCATGGCAGGTTATACAGTTGAAGCTGAAATTGACGGTGTTAAGACACGCTTCTCACTTTATGCAGTTGATGCCGGTGCGGAAGTTGGCGATTCGATTATTTTTGAAGCGAGATTCTCACTTTTGCTCGATAACACGGCTTTCGACGAAGCATTTTATTACATGAGCAGAGGTGTTGTTTTGAAGGCGCAGGCGAGGACGACGCCGGTTGCGGTTAAAAACGAGAGTTTTTCTTTTACCGATGTAATCCGCGGCTTTAACGAATACCTGAAAAATCAAATTATGGTTGCTTTTCCGAATGATACGGGTGCGTTGATTTGCGCTGTTTTTCTCGGGGATAAATCGCGGCTTTCCGATGATTTTTCACAAAGCATAACGAGAGCCGGAATTGCGCATTATACCGCTGTCTCCGGGCTTCACCTAACATTAATTGCATTCATGTTTATGTCGGTATTAAACCTTACGCGGCTGCGAAATATGCGGCGGCTCAAGTTCATACTTTTAGCCGTGGTTACGCTCATTTTCATGGTGTTTTTCAACCTCTCGCCGTCTGTAACGCGCGCCGGAATTATGCTGATTGTTTTCTACGGCGGCGAACTTTTCATGCGGCGCGGAAATACGCTCAATTCAATCGGCTTTGCAGCTTTGATTATACTCTTAATTTCTCCTTATTCCGCTCTTGACGCGGGTTTACTGCTCTCAATTGCAGGTACAATCGGAATAGGTGTGATTGCTCCGACAGTAAATAAACACTTCACTTCCGAGCGATTCAAAAACGTGCACGAGGCTATCGTTATGAACCTCTGTGCAAATTATGCAACGCTGCCGCTTGTAGCGATTTTCTTCGGCGGCGCATCGCTCGCCTCAATTGTGACGAGCGTAATTTTGCTTCCTTTCTTTACAGTTTTACTCGTAGCTATAGCGGTTTTTGCGCTTGCTACTCCCTTCGCGAGTCTTGGCGGTTTTTCTCTTTTGATTGCCGGAATCATGTCGCGTGTTATGCAAATTATTATTGTCTTTTTCGGCAATTTTAAATTTGCATACATACCGTTAAATTATGATTTTATATTGCCGTGGATTATCGCTTCTGCTGTGTTTGTCGTACTCGCCGCGCTTGTTTATAAAAAAGCAATCGCCGGCGTTAAGGCTGCATTTATCAGTCTTTTTGCGCTTTCTATGATGGTGATTTCAACTGAATATTTGAACCTTGACAAAACACGCTTTGAAGTTTATACTGACGGCACATCTGCCGCAATTTTTCTGCGGCATCGTAATAATTCTGTCGCAATTATAACCGATGACAGCAGAAGAACAGCGCGTGTAACCATAGATTTTCTTCATAATAATTTCCTTGATGAAATCGGCTTGCTGATTGTTTTAAACAGCACGAATAATTCACTGCGTCTTTTTGAAAGTATCCCGGCAATGGTGTACAGCGCGCCCGGAGGAGATGATGTAACCTATGATGTCGGCGGTGTTTTTACAGTAACAAGAAACGGAAATGATGCTGCAATTATTTATAATAACACGACGATTAACGTCGCACATATGCGTAATTCTTCCTATGCAGATTTGAGTGTTACTTATAATTTCACTGTTAATTCCGGCGATTTTAAAGGTGATATAATTCACACCTCGCGCCGCGCTGAAGCGGAAAATGAAAACGAATTTAATGCATACTTTGAAAAAATAAACTGGGTATTGGAAACACAATAATGAAAATTAATGAAGAAATTTTAAAAGATAATTTAAAACTTAATAAGCTCAGCAATCTTTACTATTTTTATGGTAATTAAGTTTTTCTCGTTAAGACCTATACCAACCGCGTTTGTGAGCGTTTCGCACCTGGCTCGGATGAGTTTAATCTCGTTAAATTCTCCGGCGCACCTGACTTTGATTCACTTGAAGAAGCGGTTGAAACTTTGCCTGTTTTTGCAGAAAAAAAAGTTGTAGTTATTAACGACTTTGACGCTGAAAAATCAGACCCCGAAACGCTCGAAAAAATAATCGCGCTGCTCTCGGATATTCCCGAATACTGCGCGGTTATAATAAACATAACAGGTTTCGAGCCTTCCAAAAACGCCAAAACGAAAAAGCTGCTTGCCGCCGTTGAGAAACACGGAGTTGTTTGTGAGTTTGATTTATTGAGCAAGCCTAAAGCTGCCGGTTTAATTATTGACAGAGTTTCGCGTCTCGGTTGCACGATTTCTCACGAAAACGCAGAGTATATCTACGATTTAACGCTCGGAAACTTGACGCTGATAGGCACGGAGTACAAGAAATTGTGTGTATATGCAGGTGTCGGCAGCGAAATTACAAGAGAGATAATTGACCGCCTTACGCCCCGTCTCACAGAAACAAAAACCTATGACCTCGCCAATACGCTTACCGAAAAACGCGCTAAAAAAGCCTTCCGTATATTAGATGAACTTTTTGCACAGAATGTTGAAGCTGTAGTTATTTTAAGTTCGCTTTCAGGGAATTTCATTAATTTCTATCGCGCAAATCTCGGAAAAAAATACAAAATAAACCCGAATCAAACCGCAGCAGATTTTAACTATCCTAAAAACCGTGCTTTCTTAATGAGTAAAACTGCAAATGAAATTTATATTAAAAAATGCATTTCCCTGCTTTTTAAGGCTGATATAAAATTAAAGTCCACTACTCTAAATAACCGCGTTGTCATTGAAAAAACCATGACGGAAATCTTAATGTTATGATTAAATTAAAGCAAGCCGTGATTGTCGAAGGCAAGTATGATAAAATTAAACTCGCGGAAATTCTCGATGCTGTTATAATTACAACCGATGGCTTCGGCGTTTTTAAAAAACGCGAAAAGCTTGATTTAATCTGCCTTTTCGCGAAGAAGCACGGCGTAATTATTCTTACGGATTCAGACCGCGCGGGCTTTCTAATCCGCAATCACCTCAAAGGAAAAATCAATGAGGGCGAAATTCACAATGTTTTTATTCCCGATGTTTTTGGGAAAGAGAAGCGGAAAACCGCGCCTTCTGCCGATAACAAACTCGGCGTTGAGGGGATTGAAACTGAAGTATTACGCGGGCTTTTTGCGAAATTTACAGAAGATAAAAGTTCGGATATTTTCATAACACGCGAAAGACTTTTCGATGACGGCTTGAGCGGAAGAAGCAACTCCGCAGAGCTGCGCAAAAAGCTGCAAAAAGAATTAAACCTGCCCGAAAACTTATCAGCAAAGCAACTTCCCGCTGTTTTAAATTCGCTGTTTACAGAGGAAGAATACGCAAAGGCGTTGACTAAAATTAAAGGAGAAGAATGATGAAAAAAATCTTATCAACAATAATTATATTCGTTATACTTTCAATCAGTGCAAGTGCCGTTCCACCACCGATGATAATGATAGAAAGCGAAGAAGAGCTATTTGAAATGCGAGAAATGGTAAATGCAAGCGATAAAGAACTTGAAGAATTTTTATTCCGTACAGCTCTTATCTTCAATGGAATGTCAAAGCGTGAACACGTTGTTATGTTTTTAGAACTTCTTGACTCTCTGCCGATTCCTTATGAAACAGGAATGAGGTTCGCCGGTTTAGTTTATTATCCCACATATAGTACTCAAGATTTTAGCATATTTTTCACAAATGAAGCCGGAGAGCAGCATAGTTTTAATTTAACTACAAAAAGAGAAAGAGAAGAAGGGGTGGTTAAAAGAATATTCAGAAATTTAGGAGAGGAAGTATCTTTGCTCTATACATGTCAAGATAATCGAATGAGAGTTTATTCCCGCCCCCATGTATGGGACTCTGATAATATCGGCATTTTTCGCTTCCCAATGGAGATAGATGGATTATATTTAATGGTTAGATATTTTTATAGGGGAGATGAATGTGTTTCTACTGTTACACCCGAAAGCATTTACGGAAATATGATAATTACCTCGTTTGCGGAAGCGCCGTGGAGTACGATTTCTCCCGCTGTTGTCGAGGAACTTATTGTTGAAGAGCCGCTCACGACTGCCGACGCGATGACTGTCCTGCGAGCTGTCGCGGGTTTGACTGCGACGACAGATGAAGATATGGCGAGATTCGAGATTGACAGCACACCCACAACTGCCGATGCACTGCGGATTTTGAGGATAGTGGCGGGGTTGTAAAAAAATAAGGGAGCAATAATGGTCTTTTCAAGCATACCTTTTCTGTTTATGTTTCTGCCGGTTGCGCTGGCAGTTTATTACGCGATTCCGCGCCGCTTTCAGAATCTATTTATTCTTGTGAGCGCGCTGTTTTTCTATGCCTGGGGCGAGCCTAAATATATAGTTGTAATGATTTTTTCCATACTTATAGATTACTTCGCAGGCATAATTATGTGGAAGTATGACGAGAATCAAAAAGTCAGAAAAGGCGCGCTGTTAGTTTCAATTATCATGAATTTGGCACTGCTCGGCTTATTCAAATACGGTATTTTCGTGACCGACAATATTAATACAATTTTCGGCATTGACTTAAATTATCCTATATTTCAAATCGGCAGTTTTTCAGTTCCTGTCCGTGCGCTCCCGCCAATCGGCATGAGCTTTTTCACGTTCCAATCAATGTCTTACACGATTGATTTATATAAGCGTAACATCGAAGTTCAAAAGAACCCGGTTACTTTTGCGGCGTTTGTGACTTTATTTCCGCAGCTTGTGGCAGGACCGATTGTGCGTTATTCTGATATTTCCGCAGAACTCGAAAACCGCCAAAGCACGCTGGCAATGACTTATGACGGGATTGTGTTATTCATTACAGGCATGGGCAAAAAAGTGCTGATTGCGAATAACATCGGCGCGCTCTGGTCACAGGTGAAGCTGATGGATACCGGTGAGTTGTCGGTTTTAACAGCTTGGCTCGGAATCATCGCGTTTACTTTTCAGATTTATTTTGATTTTTCCGGTTATTCTGATATGGCAATCGGGCTGGGAAAAATGCTTGGTTTTAACTTCCCGCAAAACTTTAATTATCCCTACATTTCAAAGGATATTTCGGAATTTTGGCGGCGGTGGCACATAACGCTCGGCAATTGGTTTAAAAGCTATGTTTATTTCCCGCTCGGCGGAAGCCGCAAAGGTATGAAACGCACGGTTCTTAATCTTTCTGTCGTGTGGCTTTTAACGGGAATCTGGCATGGTGCAAGCTGGAATTTTATTGTGTGGGGCTGCTTTTACGGCGTTATAATTATTTGCGAGAAATTATTTTTAAGCAAGTTTTTAAATAAATTACCAAGTTTTATTCGTTCGTGTTATGTCATGCTGCTTGTGATTCTTGGCTGGGTTCTTTTTGATACTGCGGATTTACCGACCGCATTGAGCTACGCAGGCGCGATGTTCGGAATCGGCGGGAGCGGTGTGCTTTTCGACAGCGCAGCGCATTATGCTCTGCTCAATTATTCGGTAATTCTTCTGCTTTGCGTTTTTGCATGTACGAATTTATGGCGAAGAGTTTACAAGCGCGTGTATATAAAAATCCCCGCGATTCTTAATTACAGCAGTGTTTTGTATCAATCGGGAGTTTTTATTTTTTCAATCGCCTATCTCGTTGATGCGGGGTATAATCCGTTTTTATATTTTAACTTTTAGGTGGAATAAAGTTTGAAACAAAACAGAACTGAAACGGGGAGAATGTTTTTTTCATTCTTCAGTGCTGAAGAAAGGACTTAATGAAAATTATGAAAGATTTACACAAGGTTTTATTAATTGTTTTCTTTTTTTTCATAATCACAATTATCCCCGTAGTTTCGCTGCTCACGATGCCACGGGAGGAATTCGCTTTTTCCGAAAACGAGAACCGTTATCTTGCGCGGTTCCCGAAGTTTAATTATTCAAGCTTTGAAAGCACTGATTTTATGAAAAGCTTTGAGGAGTGGGCTAATGACAGGGTTTTCGGGCGGGAATCTTGGATTAGACTTAAAAACAACACCGAACAGCTGTTAGGCAAGCTCGAAATCAACGAGGTTTATATCACCGATAACCGAATGTTGCAAACTTGGAATGAATATAACGAAGCGAGCGTAAGCAGAAACTTAGAGGCTGTAAACGCCTTTGCTGCGCGATACAGCGATGTTCCCATGTTTTTTATGCTTGTACCGACTTCCGTTGAAATTTACCGCGATTCTCTTCCGGCAAGTGCGCCGATTGGCTCACAGAGGGAATTTATCAAACGATGTTATGAAGCATTTACGGAACTTACCGTCGTTGATGTGCTCACGCTGATGGAAGAGCACCGCGACCGTTACATTTATTACCGCACCGACCACCACTGGACCGCAGAGGGTTCATATATCGCATACACCGCAGCAATGAACGCAATGGGTTTCACGCCGCTTGAAATCAATCGTTTTAACGTTGAGAATGCAAGCAATTCTTTCTTAGGAACTCTGCACTCGAAAACCTTGGATAATAGTATTACACCCGATATAATCAAGATTTACACACTCACAGAGAGCGACCCCGACGTGCTTGTGACTATTAACAACGGATTATCCGAAGCGCAGTACAGCAGTCTTTATTTCCGCGATTATTTTGATGTTAAGGACAAATACTCGATTTATTTATCCTCGCCTGTGCCTGAGGTGAGGATTGAGTCTGATTTAACCGGTATGCCGCGGCGATTGCTTGTAATTAAAGACAGTTTCGCACATTCATTCGTGCCATTTCTTGCGAAGAGCTTCACTGAAATTACAATGGTTGACATGAGGTTCATAAATATGCACTACAGCGAAATTTTCAACGTTTCTGAATTTGATGCCGTGCTTTTTATTTATAACGTGATTACCTTTTCGGAGGATACGCATTTGATGAAACTGGGACGGTAGTGGGATTGAACAAATATTTT
>JAITFV010000117.1 GCA_031281115.1 Oscillospiraceae bacterium
GAATTGTAACGACTACGAGAGGAGGAAGCTATGCAGAATAATCTTACAGAAGCACTCGCAAGTGCTATGACACCGAAATTCGCTATTTCATATCTTCGTGTGTCCACAGCGGGGCAAGCTTCCCGCGGCGGCGGGGATGATGAGGGGTTTTCAATTCCCGCCCAGCGGGAGGCGAATAAACGCAAAGCCATTACCCGTTCACGGGAGCGGAACGAGCGGGGTCATTTGTTAGGAACGGTTTATACTATTCGTGAAGAACCTCAAATCCTCATAAACACAGAGGTTGAACCTAAATTGGATTTTCCAATATTGGATAACCCAACATTGGATAAACCAAGATTGGATAGTCCTGCATTGGATAAACCTACATTGGAAAATCCAACGCAACTTAATAACGTAAGTAAATCAAAAACTAAAAAATCAATTACTGATAATATCAATCATTCAATCAATCAAAAACCGCAAGCAAGCGAAAGTGACGGATTGATTGATAGACAACAAAAATCCAGTTATCGGGATTATTACAAGCGGGTAAAAGACAACATTGAGTATGACATAATCACCGACATCGGCAACAGGCAAATCAAAGACAAGGACGATGTGGAGCGGATTGACGAAATTGTTGACATTATGGTTGATATGCTGTTCCCCGAAAAGGCAACAGTTAAAATCGGTGACAATGAGTTTCCCTATGAGGTTGTTAAAAGCCGTCTGTCTAAAATCACGGCAGAACACATAACTTACATTATTGACTGCCTTGACAAGAACACAACCAAAATCAAGAACATGGCGGCATATCTGCGGAAAACCATATATAAGCGTGAGTTAAACCCTCCGCTTGCAGAAAGACTGAAAAGAGCCATTGCAAAAACAAAAGACAGAAACAGGCAGCGTTCGAGAGAAAAAACCAAAACAAGGGGGCAGGAGCGTTGAAATTTAATATAAAAATATAAAATTTGATAAACAACTCATTATAAAAACTGTTCCCTTTATTTTCGCCGGAGGAATAGGAACGAAATTCGGTGAAGCATACCGCATTACCGAGGGCAGTGATTTAAGCCAAAAGCTGTTGGAAATTGGAAATTCAATCGGTGTTGTGTTTGAAAGTCCTATGCCGAGTTTTAATCCGCAGGATTTACTTGTCGGCGTTATCATAGGATTGCTGTTGAAGTTTTTCGTTTACATGAAAGGCAAAAATGCAAAGAAATTCCGTCACGGGATTGAGTATGGAAGTGCAAGGTGGGGAAACCAAAGACTTTCTTTTTCATGAGAGCGCTGAACTCACACACAAGTATATCGTGGTCAATTTCCTCGACACGAGCCTCCTCATCTTCGGTTAGCGGCGAGCCTAAGAATTTATTGTAAATAGTATCTTGCAAGCGTTTTTCAATCGCTTTGTAATCCGGCAAATGGCTCTTGATATGGCGTGTAATTTCTTTATCCGTCAGCAGCATATATTTCCACGGTTTCTTGTCCGTCCCCGCAAACAGCGTGTTGACATTATGGCAAGGAATCATGGAAATCTGCCAATGGAGCAGACAGCCCAAAGCCGACTCATTCATGGACTGGGTTTGGGATATTATGGACGGGCTGATAACCGGCAAATCAAAGGTTGTCACGGATGACCAACTTCCTCTCGAACTGCAGGCGTTCAAGCATATTTATATCATTCGTTGAAATAATCGCCAGTGAAATGTCTGACCGTATGCTTGCCGATTTCTTAGCAATCGAAGAACCCGTCACAATCAGTATGCACATTCGCAGTATCGACCAAAACAAGGCGATTAAAATAGCGAAACGCAAGCTGTCTGACGTTGATAAGATGAAAATGGAGCAACAAAAGAAAACATCTATGGCAGGATATGACCCCGATATACTGCCGCCGGATATTAAGACGTTCAGTGATGAAGCCAAAGCACTGCTTGACGATTTGCAATCTCGGAATGAACGGTATTTCCTGATGACGTTCCTCATAATGAATGTGGCTGACACAAAAAAACAGCTTGAAAACGTCATATTCCGTGAAAAAGGTATAGCACAAAAATATAACTGCCAACTCAAAAGGCTCGACTTTCAACAGGAAGACGGGCTTTTCACTTGTGCCTCTTTGGGTAACAATCTTATTAAAATTAACAGAGGGCTTACAACCACGGCAACAGCGATTTTTATACCGTTTACAACGCAGGAATTATTCCAAGACGGCGAATCGCTGTATTACGGTGTAAACACGTTATCTAATAATATGATAATGTGCGATAGAAAATTGTTAAAAAATCCCAACGGGATTTTCTTAGGGACACCGGGGAGCGGTAAATCGTTCTTAGCGAAACGGGAAATAACCAACGTCTACTTTGTTACTGATGATGATATAATCATCTGCGACCCCGAAGCCGAGTATTATCCGTTAGTTGAAGAACTCAACGGGCAAGAGGTTTATAATTTGCGCTGTATGGTCTTTATAGGTGTGACATAGAGCAGAAAATAAACCTTTTTGGATAAATCGGGAAATTGTGGGGTAAGAAATTTTGCAAACAAACTTTGATTTTACTATTGACAAACTGCGTAGAAAATGCTACAATATATTTTAGTAAGAGAATAATTATGCCGTGGAGGTGA